>DATNPK010000112.1 GCA_036703275.1 Coleofasciculaceae cyanobacterium
TCGAACTCATTGTAACCATCGCTGACGATATCGTTTTCAATACCAACTAAAAGATCGTTTCCTGCTTCGCCATAAAGTTTATCGCTTCCGGCTCCGCCTACCAAAATATCATCACCACTGTAGCCCCAAAGTTGGTCATCACCGGCATTGCCTTTGAGCAAGTCAGAACCTTCCAACCCGTCGAGGGAATCGTTACCCAAGTCACCGATAAGAGCATCGGTTCCACTGTCACTAGAGAGAGAATCGTTACCTGTTGTGCCTACTGAATAATCGTTATAGTTAGTCATAATCTAAAGCTTTAAAAGATTTAATTTGTTTATTTGTTTTGTTGACTAACTTATAGGTTTGAAGAAAACAAAATATGCAATTGGGAGTTAGGACTAGTAAAAATACTTTCGAGATTGCCTTGGTGCAGAATAATGAGAAACCGAATACTTTTATCGCCAGTAAGACAAATTTCGCCATCGCTGAGATGGCGAACGAGGATTTGCAGCTATAGTGATTGTGTCGAAATTGTTCCATCTTGAAACAACTATTATCGTCAAACTAATTGCTCAAGCTGCATTAAATCTCTGGCTATAAGGATTTAATCTTCATAGTTAGCTCAGCCGTTAAAAGGTAAGGACTATATCAACGTAAATACTGAAGGTATTCTGAATAACGACACTCATAAATCTCTTGATAGCTGATAACTAGCCCAACTAATAAATCTGCTTAACCCGAACTAAGGTTAAATACTAATAAAAAAACCTCAGCTACCAGACTGAGGTTGACTATGAGAAGATTGTTTGCTCTAGACGCTACTATCGACGAAAAATAATCTAGTAATTCGATATAAAAACTAAATATATAAGCTGTTGATTACATCTAAAACTATTGCCATAAGTTAACGCCACTGAGAATTAATATCCAGTAAACTAAAGGAAAAGCCTTTTGTTAACTTATGTAATGCAGTATAGCAAAATATGTTAACTTTTGTAAAATTATCTTAAATAACAAGTTAATGAGCGATCGCCAAGCCTGGGATGCAGGAATATCAAGCTTTTGGAAAAATATTTACCGTTGCGCAGATCGAAGTAGCTGGTATAGTTCCGTTGCCGATGCTTACGATCGCACCAGACCAAGATATCCTGCCAAAATTCTGGCTCGGATGCAAGAAACAGCTCAGTTACAGCCAGGTAAAACAGTTTTAGAAATCGGTGCGGGGCCAGGTGTTGCTAGTATTGAATTAGCTAAGTCAGGCGCGAAAATAGTCTGTCTTGAACCTAGTTCTTCTGCTTGTGAATTGGCTCGACTTAAATGCGCTGCTTATCCTAACGTTGAGTTTATCGCCACTACCTTTGAGGAATGGGACATAGCCGAACTAAAATTTGATGCAGTTGTTGCCGCCACCTCTTTTCATTGGGTAGCACCAGAGGTTAGGACTGCTAAAGCCGCAGCAGCCTTAAAAGATAACGGCTTATTAATTTTGCTGTGGAATACTCCGCCTCAAACTAGTTACGAGGTATTTCAAAGTCTGGTGGAGGTATATCAAAATTACGCGCCAAATTTAGCTATATACGAAGAACATCAAGACTCGGCGAAACATTTGGCAAAAATAGGTGAAGAGGTAATCAATTCTGGCTATTTGAGAAATTTAACTTCTGAACAATTAATTAGCAGGGTGACTTACTCGATCAATGATTATCTAGGTTTACTTAGTACACTCTCCCCATATATCAGCCTTGAATCGAAACAGCGGCATCTTTTGTTGGCTGAATTAAAACGCGTGCTGGAGCTTAATTACGGCAATGATTTAGAACTTTCCTATCTTTCTCTATTGCAAATAGCTTATAAAAGCTAAACATAAAAATTTTTTGGGGAACTATAGAAAATAGGGGTAAATTGGGTAACTCAAAATTACTTTGCTTCTCTGCTGTCACAGATCGTCAAAAAGATGATTAACGTTCATCTTTCTAAGGATGTAGAGCTTTTTAAGAATCAACAACGCTACCATAAAGTTAGAGGGGATCGGTAATCAAATATTTAGTTCATTTAGTTCGATATCTGACTTACTCAAGCAGCAATTCTCTGGTTAATTATTATTTGCACTACCTTGTTGATCGATAACTAGATAGTCAGCCCGCACGTTTAGGTTAGGAAATACAGATACATTATATATACATGAAATTATCGATAAATCGTCAGTCCAAGCGTAATTCTGTCTTGGTTACAGGACTATTAGCATTATGTTTAGCTTTAATCGGGTTTGCTACCTATACAGTTGTCAAGGGATCGAGATCCGAAGTAGATATAGAAGCATTAACCGTACCAGTTGAAAAAGAAGATCTTAATGCCGAGATCGAAGCCAGCGGTAGGATAGAGCCAGTCAAAAGCGTTAACGTTAGTCCCAAAGAACCAGCGCGGTTAGTTAAGTTACTCGTGGAACAAGGCGATCGCGTAAAAGCAGGACAAACCTTAGCTATTATGGAAAATGCCGAACTGTCTACCCAAACCTCTCAGGCAACAGCAGATTTAAAACAAAACCGCGCCAGTTTTGCCGAAGGTAAAGCGACAATTAATGCTGAGGTTGCTCAGTCTCAGGCTAGATTAAGGCAATTAGAAGCTAAGTTAGATCAGGTTCAAAATAGAATTCCTAGGGACATCGATCAAACTAAAGCACAAATTAGCGCTGCTGAATCTCAGTTAAGATTGGTGCAGGAAAGAATTAAACGTAACAAATATCTGCTACAGCAGGGGGCAATTACGCAAGATGCCTTTGATGAAATTAGTAACGATTATCAAAACGCTCAGTCTAGTATCAATGAGCTACGTCAACGACTACAACAGATTCAAAACACTGGCGGCGCAGAAGTAGAACAAATTGAGGCAGAAATAAACGAGGCTAGAATTGCCCTAGAGCAAAAGCAGACAACTGCACCCGATGAGATTGCAGCGTTAGAAGCCTCATTAGAGAAAGCAGAAGTATCCCTGGAGCAAGCCGAAATTCAATATAACGATAGCATTGTCCAAGCTCCCTTCGATGGCATTGTGACTCAAAGATATGCTGTCGAAGGCTCTTTTGTGGCACCGAGTACTTCAGGTTCTAGCACCGCATCGGCTTCAGCTACTTCTATCTTGGCGTTGGCTCAAGGATTGGAAGTTGTTGCTAAAGTTACAGAATTAGATATCGGACAACTACAGCCAGGGCAAAAAGTAAAGATTGTTGCTGATGCTTATCCAGATCGTGAATTTACAGGAGAAATTACGCGGATTGCTCCTGAAGCAATTATTGAAGAGAACGTTACTTCTTTTGAGGTACGAATTAAATTGCTTACTGGTCAAAATCTATTACGCTCCAAGATGAACGCCGATGTTACCTTTATCGGCAAACAATTAAGCGATAGTTTAGTCGTTCCTACTGTGGCAATCTTTACGGAAAATGGTGAGCAGGGAGTGATGATACCCGATGAAAATAATCAACCACAGTTTCAGCCCGTCAAGATTGGCTTATATGTAGGCGATCAAACTCAAATCCTTGAAGGAATTGATGCTAATCAAAAAGTGTTTATCGATTTGCCAGAGGAAAGCAGAAGACGTGAAGAAAATTAATTTCGGTTCATTTTATTTTCTAGGTTATTAAGTATGGCGATCGCACTTTTTAATTTACATAATTCTTATCTTTTGTCCATTTTGCAGGATTATTAATAATGTATCGACGGATATTGTTTAAGGATTTTTCATCCCGAATGATATTTTCGTAAAATCTAGATTGCCATTGGAAAACAATATCACCATTTTGGCGACACCATCGTGTGACTGATGATTTATAGGAACGGATAATTACGCTCAATGTGCCTGATTTCGGCGATAATTTGGACATTGTTTGTGACAGATCCCGTTCAACATCAGGAGGGTCGTTCCATGGAACGACCCTCCGGGAATTATCTGGATTATCAATGATAATTATGCCGTGGACGTGATTGGGCATAATTATAAATTCATCCAAATACGTATGTTTTGAATGTTGGGGTATTTCCGACCAATATTGTTGGGCAATTTTTCCTACAGTGGATAATTGCATTTTGCCATGGGTTATATTGCCGAAAAAACCTTGTTTTTCAAAGGTGCAAATGGTTACAAAATAATATCCATTGGCAGCATAATTATAGTTTTTTAATCTGGTGTATTTACGACCAAATTTTCCATTTAAGGTCATGATAGTTTGTCCACAAATACCGTAGGGACGTTCCATGGAACGTCCCTACGGGTTACATTATTAAATTACCCAGATTATTAGATTATATTAAACATTTTTCTACTATCTGAAAGCGATCGCCTGACTGTAACCAATGCGATCGCGCCTTCCAAACATAATATTCCCACTCGTTCTAAAATTTCATATTTTATTTATGTTTTTCGTATTCTTTTTGCAAAGAAAAAATGCAATTACCATAAAATTGTTTAGCGTTTAGCTCATTTTGCTTTTTGGCTTCTCTGGCTATAGCTGCATCTTTACTGTTGTCATACTTAGACTTTAATACTAGAGGGGAAAAAGTAAGAACAGCACCTAGTAATAAACTTGGGGTACTGGCAGTATAGAGCTTTTTCTTAAGATTGGGAATTTCTATCGAAGAAGCCATAAACGAAAGAATCAGGGAAATTGTTATCAAAAATATTCCCACAGCAAATATTGCAGCTTTATTATTTTTAACATCATCTTGCGTTTTAGTTTTTGCCAAATTACGATTGTAATCACTGATTGCAGGTAATTCGATTGCTTTAGCTTCTGCATATCTTTTTAAAAAAGCTCGACTTTGAGGATCTAAAAGATTATTTTTAAGTAAATAATCACCATCTTTGACAATGCAATTTATATCCATGACTGAGTTACCTTAATAATTTTTTTATCAAAACGATTTAAATTATTTATTGGGTGTAGAGCGATAGTGCCTTTTTACGTCCGTTTTTTTACAGTTCACATTTTTTGTATGTGGCTTAACATAGACCTTTTTCTTTCCATCATTAGTTTTTGCCATTGATTATTTTCTACTAAAATCATTAATTATTATTTAATATAATTTTGAAAAAATAGTATATGTGTGACTTGACTCACGAAATAATGCTTAAGTTATTCACCAATAAAAAAAGAGATGTGAATTACCACATCTCTTAATCTGAGTTTTAAAGGTTGAATTAACTATTAATCAATACCTTCAATCTTATCTTCGACTTCTTGATAGAGTTCCCTCAGTCTGTCGAGGTTTTCTTCGTCTGTTTCCCAGTAACCACGACCATTGACTTCCAATAGAGTCCCGACAATCTTACGGAAAGAATTAGGATTCATATCCATCAAACGTTGGCACATTTGGGGGTCATCAATAAAGGTAGTATTTACATCTTCGTATACCCAGTTATCTACCGCATCAGCTGTGGCTGACCAACCCATAGTGTTGACTAAACGCTTAGAAAGTTCACGGACACCTTCGTAACCATGACTTAGCATACCTTCATACCATTTGGGATTAAGTAGCTTAGTACGAGCATCCAAACGGACAGTCTCTGAAAGGGTACGGACTTGAGCGTTAGCAGTAGTGGTGTCAGCGATATAGGCAGTAGGTTTTCTACCGTCATCCCGCAGACTAGACACAATTTTAGTGGGGTCAGAATCGAAGTAATGAGATACGTCAGTCAGACTAATCTCAGATGAATCTAGGTTTTGGAAAGTAACATCGGCTTTCTTCAAAGAAGACTCAAACAAGCCACGATTTTCATCCATTACCCCTGGGTTGTCGGAATTAAAGGCAAAAGATTTACGGTTAAGATACATATCCTGTAGTTCTTTTTCCTCTTCCCAACTGCTGTTTTCTACTGCGAGGTTGATGTTAGAAGAATATGAACCAGAAGCGTTGGAGAAAATACGAGTCGCAGCTTGACGCACGTTGATACCCATTTCTGCTGCTTGTTCTAAGGCGTGTTTGCGCACAAAGTTCATTTCGATAGGTTCGTCGGCTTCGGCTGCCATTTTTACACCGCGATCTAATAAGTTCATTTGGTTGATGAACAGGTCACGAAATACACCAGAACAGTTAACTACTACGTCAAGCCGAGGGCGACCTAATTCTTCTAAAGAAATCAGTTCTAGTTTGTTAACTCGACCTAAAGCATCTGGTACAGGACGTACACCAATCATCCACATGATTTGCGCTAAAGATTCACCGTAGGTCTTGATATTATCTGTTCCCCAGAGTACACAAGCGATACTTTCGGGATAGTTCCCGCCGTTATCTAGCTTCTGGCGAGCGATTAAACGATCTACGACAATTTTGGCTGATTTGACCGCAGCCAGAGTAGGAATAGACTGAGGATCTAAAGCGTGAATGTTTTTGCCAGTAGGTAGTACATTAGGGTTACGAATCGGATCTCCACCAGGACCAGGCAAGACATACTCTCCTTCCAAGGCTTGAAGCAAGCCACCAAGTTCGTTATCGGCACATATCTGTTCTAAACAGAACTCAAGGTATTCTACTAAGGGTTTGAGTGATTCATTGTCAGTTTTGTTGTAGCCATGTTCGCTCAAAGCTTCAATCCAAGGCTCTTTTTTGCCAATATTGAGAAAGTTAAGTTTAGACACCATAGACACTCTACCATCTGCGTCGATTTGAGCCCGAACTAAAGCCGATACCGCAGCACGAGTTGCTTGAGTAATGTCTTGGAAAAGTTGAACATCTGCTAAAACACCTCGGTCATTGTTAGCATAAATTTCATCAATATCTCTGCCAATGCTGTTAGCAAGGATACGAGGTAAAGAAATAATGCCTTCTTCTTCACGGTCAAGGTTAGAAATACTGACTAAAGTGGCGATCGCTTCTTCAGCAGTAGGCGGTTTACCGATGACGTGCAGACCACAGGGAAGTAGACGAGACTCAATTTCCATCAGTTTTTTATATACCAAACCAATGATCGTATCTCGTTCATCTTGAGTCATTTCTTTGGCAGAGCGATCGGGAAAATCAATATCTTGATCGAGATTGACGATCCGCGCCTGATCCATCACCGTATCGACAATTTGAATACCCCGTCCGCCATCTTTGAGGCTTTGGTAAGAACCAATTAATTCGCCTAGTTCTTTTAAACCTTTATACAGTCCAGCGTTTTCAGCAGGAGGAGTTAGGTAAGAAATAGTAGAGGCGTAACTACGGCGTTTAGCGATAGTGGCTTCAGAAGGGTTGTTGGCTGCGTAGTAATATATGTTGGGAATACTACCAATTAAGCTGTCGGGATAACAGTCCCCAGACATACCCATTTGTTTGCCTGGCATAAATTCTAGTGAACCATGAGTACCAAAGTGCAGTACTGCATCGGCTTTCCAGATTTGTTCTAAATAAGTGTAATAAGCAGCAAAACCATGATGCGGACTCGCCGAACGAGAGAACAACAAGCGCATGGGGTCGCCTTCGTAACCAAAGGTAGGCTGTACGCCAATGAAGACGTTACCAAATTCCTTACCGTAGATCAACAGGTTTTTGCCGTCGCTATTTAGATGTCCTGGAGGTGGACCCCAGTTTTCTTCTAACTTCACAGAATAGGGTGTCAGACGTTCGTACTGTTCTACTGACATCCGATGGGCAATATTGAGTTCGGGGGAAGCATACTGTGCTTGAGCATCATGAATTACCGCCTCCATTAATTCTTTGGGAGAGTTGGGCAAGTCTTGGATATCGTAGCCGTTATCTCTTAAGCTTTTCATGGCTTGGTAGATTGAGCCAAATACGTCTAGATAGGCGGCAGTACCCACGTTGCCTTTATCGGGGGGAAAACTAAAGACAGTAATCGCTACTTTTTTGTCTAGCTTGGGCTTTTTACGTAAGCTACCCCACTTCATCGCTCGTCTGGCGATCGCTTCTACTCGATCCTGAAGGGCGATCGATCTACCCGTTGCACCATCTCTACCAGAGGCGATAATTGGCTCGATCGCGCCGTCAAGTTCGGGAATAGCAATTTGTAAGGCTACCTGAATGGGGTGTAAGCCTAGTTCACTCTCTTCCCACTCTTCAGTAGTTTGGAACACTAGAGGCAACGCCACCATGTAGGGACGGTTAAGGCGTTTTAAAGACTCGATCGCTTTGGGATGATCTTGTCTGGCAGGGCCACCAACTAGAGCAAAACCTGTTAGGGAAACTACCACATCAACTATGGCTTGATTTTGTTTCTCTTGCCAAAAATAAGCATTTACGGGTTTAGAGAAGTCTAATCCCCCAGCAAAGACGGGGATAACTCTTGCACCCATACATTCTAGCTCTTGCACCATTGCCACATAATGAGCATTATCCTGGGTAACTAAGTGAGTACGTTGTAATACGAGACCCACACAGGGTGCTAGGGGATCTTTAAGATCGTCAGCAATATCTAAACGGCTGTTGAACCAATCTAAATATTCTTGAATATCCTCGAACATTTTGGGCGATAGAGGATGCCAAATACCCATGTCTGGATAAACGATCGGTTCTGCATAATTAACCTCGCTGTTTTGTTTGTTTGGATAAACGTATTTATCCGACAGCATTAATAAGAAATTCTCTAGATTATCGGCATTACCACCCAACCAATACTGAAAACTCAGCATAAAGTTGCGGGCATCCTGTGCCTTTTCTACGGGTAGATATTTTAATACTTTGGGCAGAGTCCGTAATAGCTTGAGCATCGCATCTTGGAAAGAACTTCCAGACTTTTCTTTACGCTTGCGCATAAATTGGGCGATCGCACTTTTGGACTGTCCTAACTGTGCCATAGAAAAGCTACCCATTTTATTGAGACGCATCACTTCTGGCATCGAGGGAAAAACTACCGCTGCATTTAAATTATCGCGATGAGGTTGAACCGCCTCTACGACTTTTTGAGCTAGATCTTCGACAAAGATCAAAGAGGCAATAAAAATATTGGCTTGGGCAACGTCGTTTTTGAAGTTGCTGTAGTTTTCTTCATTTCTTAATTCTTCAATCAAGTAGCCATTTAATTCGATGGCTAAATGGGGATTATTACTATTAATCGATCTAGCTGCTTCAGTCAGGGTGCTTTGATACTGAGGCTCTAGCACGACATAGACCACCCTAAGTAGATCGCGTCCGTTAACGGTATCTGGCTTAACGTGACGAACGGTGGACTTAACCTGGGTGAACATATAATTAGATTCTCCTTTACAAATGGCGATTTTAACGGGGTATTTAAAGCAAGCTCGCTCTTTACTTGCTCAAACAATAAGCTAATGTATGTAAAGTATTTTTATCAAAAAACGCTGCTGAAAATCTGACTCAAGCGTGATTTGACACAATTCGATAACAATAATGAAATATTACGTAACAAAGTTTAACAAATTTCGCTAGTGTACACTTGAAAATTTATTTACAATACTTAATGAAATAAAAATATCATTAGCAAAAAATATTATTTAGTTTGGCCACAATTACTTGTAGCATTTTAAATGTGGCATTTTAAATACTGAGTCAGACTAATGCGATGATCGGCGGTATTTTTCTTAACCGTTTTGATGAACGATTATAATCATTTGTTTGATAATTTTTTGCTAATTTTAAGCTGATTAAATTTAGAGCTATTTTGGGCAAATATCTAATTTGAAAAACCAGATAAAATGTAAAACACGATCGCACAACAGAATACGCCCATAATAAAACCAGTAATAAAGAAAGAATCGTTTCCTAATTGAGCTAAATCGATTAAATATCTGCGACGATAATTATCTCTATTAAATACTAGGTTTTTCAGCGGACTGTAATTAGTATTACTGCTTTCTCTCTGTTTATTTATCTTCGCCATTGTTTCTTGATTTAAAGCAATATTTTGCTTTATCTCATTGATGCCATTAAGAATTTTGCTAGCATCATTATTTGCTAAGATTGCAAGAGACTTTCTTCGATTATCTTCGCCTAATATTGGTCCAAATTGATAGAAACCTTGGATCACTAAACGAATAATTTGCTCCATATCTTGCGGTCTTGTATTCTTAAAAATTAAGCTTTTTGCGCCTGCTTCTAGAGCAAGACTTAATATCTGTCTATTATCCTGATTAGTTAGTAAGACAATCTTGGTATAAGGAAAACGGTGAGTAATAATCATTGAGGCTTCAATGCCATTCATCACAGGCATTTCAAGCTCCATTAAGATTACGTTGGGCTGATGTTCTTCGACTAATTTAATTGCTTCAATGCCATTGTAGGCATAAGAGATTAAAGATATATCTGGTACGCGATCAAAGTACAATGCCAGATTTTTAATCATACATTGTTGAGCATTCGCTACTACTAAAGTAATCATGATTAGCTAAAATATTACTTGCCAAGGACAACATTTTTGGATCTAAAAAATGTCTGACAAATGTTCTACAAGTGTCTGAAAAATGTCTTTTATTTAGTTAACGATGAATTCAATATTCATTTAATAATATCTCGATCGCTATAAACAAATCAATGGATTGACTGGCTAAGCTTTTAAGATATGAGCATAAATTTAATTTAATTGAGCGCATTAATAAATAATAGTTTTTATTAATCAGTACAGCTAGAAAATATGTAACCAAACAATACGCAAAAATTTAGTGAAAAGACTTGGTAAGCGATCGCCTAACTAGGTTATTGTTATTTAGCTGACATCAATTCAATTAATTAATCTAGATATTCGTTAATTTTAAGCTGGCTTGACAACCGCAAAGCATTTCCAGACTAAAGCTATCAAAAATTGGGGAAACCAGAATTGAGTGGTTGGGGTATCCTACCTAACTAGCTAGTTCTGTTGTCGCTACAATTACTATTAAATCAATCAAGAAAGCGAAACAAATTTTGTCTTATTGATGTAAAGGGACGATTACTCTCAGCAATGTCCAAATTATGGCTGAATTAAATCAATATTAGTAAACAATAAATCAAATTATTACAACAAGTTTTTTATACCCCAGTTAAGCGAGAAGAAAATATGCAACCAAACAACCCCCAAAAGTTCACGGAAAAAGCGTGGCAAGCGATCGCCAATGTTCAAGATATCGCTAAACAAAACCAACAGCAACAGGTTGAGACAGAACATTTATTCAAATCCTTGATTGCAGAAGAAGGATTAGCCAGCAGCATTTTTAATAAAGCTGATGTTAGTGTACAGTTGCTGCGCGATCGAGTCGATCGATTTATTAATAGTCAACCGAAAGTTAGTAATTCTAACGGCAGCGTTTTTTTGGGACGTAGTTTAGATAGTCTATTAGATCGTGCCGAACAATATCGCAGCGAATTTGGCGATGACTATATTTCCATTGAGCATCTCGTATTAGGCTTCGCTCAAGACGATCGCTTTGGACGTAAACTACTACAAGACGTTGGTTTAAACCAAAACAAACTAAAGGACATTATAAAACAGGTGCGTGGAAACCAAAAAGTAACGGATCAAAACCCTGAAGGGAAGTATCAGGCACTGGAAAAATATGGTCGAGAGCTAACTCAACTGGCAAGAGAAGGTAAACTAGATCCAGTAATTGGTCGAGATGAAGAAATCCGCCGTACTATTCAAATCTTATCCCGCCGTACCAAAAATAACCCCGTATTGATTGGTGAACCAGGTGTAGGTAAAACAGCTATTGTCGAAGGATTAGCTCAACGAATTATTAACCGTGACGTACCTGAATCCTTACGCGATCGCACTGTAGTCGCTCTTGACATGGGTGCTTTGATTGCTGGTGCGAAGCTAAGAGGGGAGTTTGAAGAACGTCTTAAAGCGGTACTAAAAGAAGTTACCGAGTCTCAAGGTAATGTCATCATGTTCGTCGATGAAATCCATACAGTTGTTGGTGCTGGCGCTGCCCAGGGTTCGATGGACGCAGGAAATTTACTCAAGCCGATGTTAGCGCGGGGTGAACTACGCTGTATTGGCGCAACCACTCTTGATGAATATCGCAAGTATATTGAGAAAGACGCAGCTTTAGAAAGGCGTTTTCAGTCAGTACTAGTTGGTGAACCCAACGTGGTCGATACTATCTCGATTCTGCGAGGATTAAAAGAGCGTTACGAAGGACATCACGGAGTATCGATTACAGATACAGCCTTGGTTGCCGCGGCAACTTTGTCTAATCGCTATATAAGCGATCGCTTTTTACCCGATAAGGCGATCGACCTAGTGGATGAAGCAGCAGCCAAACTAAAAATGGAGATTACTTCTAAGCCTGAAGAGTTAGATGAAGTCGATCGCAAAATTCTTCAGTTAGAAATGGAAAGACTGTCTTTAGAGAAAGAAAATGATCCGATCTCTAAAGAAAGATTAGAAAAGCTGGAAAAAGAACTGGCAGACCTAAAAGAAGAGCAATCAGAAATAAACGCTCAATGGCAGTCGGAAAAAGAAGTAATTGACCAAATTCGTGATTTTAAAGAACAAATAAACGCAGTTAACCTGGAAATTGAACAGGCAGAACGAGCTTACGATCTCAACCGTGCTGCGGAATTACGTCATGGTAAATTGCCCAAACTTCAGGAACAAGTTGTCGAAATCGAGCAAAAACTAGCGCAAAGGCAAACCACAGGTAAATCTCTGTTACGAGAAGAAGTTTTAGAGTCGGATATTGCCGAGATTATCGCCAAGTGGACGGGGATTCCTCTGAGAAAATTAATTGAGTCGGAAAAATCCAAGCTGCTTAATTTAGAGTCGGAATTACATGAGCGAGTCATTGGACAAGAAGAGGCTGTAACTGCCGTAGCGGATTCAATTCAGCGATCGCGCGCTGGACTATCAGATCCCAATCGTCCTACCGCTAGTTTTATCTTCCTAGGTCCAACTGGAGTTGGTAAAACCGAATTAGCTAAAGCTTTGGCGCAAAGTCTGTTTGATACTCAAGAAGCGATCGTACGCATCGATATGTCGGAATATATGGAGAAACATTCTGTATCCCGTTTGGTGGGTGCGCCTCCAGGATATGTTGGTTACGACGAAGGGGGACAATTAACCGAGGCAATTCGCCGTCGTCCCTATTCGGTGATTTTATTTGACGAAATTGAAAAAGCGCATCCTGATGTCTTCAATTTGATGCTACAAATTTTAGATGATGGCAGACTGACAGATTCTCAGGGTCGTACTGTGGACTTCACTAATACCATTATTATCATGACCAGTAATATTGGTTCGCAGTACATCTTAGATGTCTCAGGTGATGATAGCCAATACGAAGAAATGCGCTCGCGGGTTATGGCTGCAATGCGAGATAGCTTCCGTCCTGAATTCCTGAATCGTATTGACGAGATAATTATCTTCCACGCCTTAGCCAAAGAACAGTTACGCCAGATCGTTCAATTACAGATTCGCGGTTTAGAACAACGTTTGTCAGACCAAAAACTAGCCTTTAAAATATCTGATGCTGGTTTAGACTACTTGGCTGATTTGGGCTATGACCCAGTATATGGTGCTAGACCATTAAAACGAGCGATTTCTCGTTATTTAGAAACAGCGATCGCCAAATCGATTCTGCGGGGAGAATATCACGGCGGGGATACTATCTTTGTTGATGTCGAAGGGGAAAGACTGGTGTTTAAAAAATTGTCAGCCGAGATGTTGACTAAATAAATAGACAAGAAGGGGCAAGACATTGCCTTGTCGCAGAGTAAATTGCTAAGGTAGGTTGCGTTTTGACCAACGGTCAGGGCAGCGCGAAGTTGCGTTGCGGAGGTTTCCTCCGTTGAGCAAACTTCGTAAGAAGGCCCCGTCGTTTTACACCAAACTATGCGGTGCAAGCGGCGGGGATCCTGACCTGCCTTTTTTATTGTCAATTCTTTGACGCTTATCCCTATGGTTATGGTTATAGTTTCAAAGGGAAAAGATGTTATGCACTCAAATCTAATAAGAGATTTGCCGGTCAATTAAACTAGATCGAAGATAGCAATGATTATCGTCTGGCTGCTAGCTACCTACTAATTAAGCTTTCTGCTAGTAACGATGATATGTTTTGATTTTGCTTACAATACTCAAGGTCGCATTGGCACTATAACAGACCAAAGACAAATTAGTAATTACAACTATGATTCTACTGGTCAGTATTTACTCAGTATTGAAGATACTAACAGCAAAACTAGCTTGAGTTACGATAACTCCTACGACCCCACAATATTAAATCATTGATTACCTAGTCTTAATACGAGTGTGAAATCCTACAAGTAATTAGGAAATAGTAATTAGAAGTTTTCTTACCAGATTACTTCTAGCGCAATGTTTTCATTAAAGCAGAAAAATTAAAACATGACTAACCAACTAGTTGGTTTTGCCTCTTTACCAGCAGATACTTTGGCTGAAGGCATTCCTGCGGGGGGCAATGACGGTGAAGGTAATCCTATAGATGCCAATGGACGAACAGGTCCGTTTGACGGACAACCAGTCCAGGGTTTTAGTGGGGTACAGTTTGCTCCAGATAATACAGGGGCATTTTGGTTTTTGTCTGATAATGGCTTTGGTACACAAGAAAATAGTACGGATTATTTATTACGCATATATCAAGTAGATCCCAACTTTATGGGAGTGGAAAACGGTGACGGAAATGTAGCCATAGAGAATTTCATTCAGCTTTGGGACTCCGAGAACTTAATTCCTTTTGATATTGTTAACGAAGATAGCGAAGATCGTCTACTTACAGGGGGAGACTTTGATGTCGAATCTTTTGTAATTGACGAAAATGGTGATATTTGGAGTGGGGATGAATTTGGTCCTTACTTATTGCACTTCGATTCTGAAGGAAAATTACTTGAAGCACCCATTGCAACTCCTAATGTTACTAATTTAGATACTCTTAATGGTCAAGACCCACTAGTTATTGGACATCGTGGCGCGAGTGGCTTATTACCAGAACATACATTAGAAGCATACAAAGTTGCGATCGCCCAAGGTGCAGATTTTATTGAACCTGATTTAGTAACTACTAAAGATGAGGTTTTAATTGTTCGTCATGAGCCTTTATTAGATGACACCACTAATGTTGCCGAGGTGTTTGGTGAAGACAGAATGTCTACCAAAATCCTCGATGGAGAAGAAGTAACAGGCTACTTTGCCGAAGATTTTACTTTAGTAGAAATTAAACAATTAAGAGCCGTTCAATCCCAGGAGTTTCGTTCCCAAGAGTTTAATGGTGCTTTTGAGATTCCTACCTTTGAGGAAGTTATTCAGCTAGTCCAAGAGACTGAAGCCGAAACAGGAATTAAAGTTGGCATTTATCCAGAAACCAAACATCCTACCTTTTTCGCTCAACAGGGTTTATCTTTAGAAGAACCCTTAATTGAAACTCTCCAAGCAACAGGATTTACCGACCCTAACCGCATCTTTATTCAATCTTTTGAGTTCCAAAATTTAATTGAACTCCAAGGAATGTTAGATGGTGAGGGGTTAGGAGATATTCCTCTGGTTCAGCTTTACGGTGACGCCACCAAAGATGCCAGTCCTGATGATGTTTTTTCCGTACCCTACGACCTTCGTTATAACCTTGAACAAGGTAATGACTTGGCTGCAATCTACGGTCAAGATTTTGTCGATGGGGTAGAAAACGGTTTATCTGAGAACATTACCTACCGCGATTTGGATAGTGCAGAATTTCTGCAAATTATTAGTGATAAATATGCAGAAGGTGCTGGGCCTTGGAAAAACAATATTTTACTCCGCGAATCTCTTGACGAACCAGTAGACGGAGATGGTGACGGTAATGCTGAAATTACCACCCAGTTAACAGGAGAAGTAACATCTTTTATTGATGATGCTCACGCTGCTGGTTTACAGGTTCACCCTTATACCCATCGTAACGAAGAACGTTTCTTAACTTTAGAAGTAGATGGAACTCCTCAAACTCCAGAGGGCGAAATTCAGCAATTAATTGAAATAGGTGTCGATGGATTTTTTACAGATTTTCCTGCCACTGGTGTGGCGGTAGTCGATTCGGTTACTGGGGAGTTTGTTCAGTCTCCTCAAAACCCCGATCTAGGAGATGGCTTACCTAATTTAGAGCGATCGCAAGGTTTTGAAGGCATGGCGTTTAGTCCTGACCGCAAGACTATCTATCCTCTACTAGAAGGAACAGTAGCTGGCGATCGTGAAAATGCCCTACGCATCTATGAATTCGATGTCGAGTCAGCGTCCTACGCTGGTTTAGTTGGTTACTATCCCACCACCGATGGTAATCCCATTGGTGACTTTACCCCTATCAACGACCATGAATTTTTAGTCATCGAACGGGATAATAACCAAGGGGAAGAAGCACAATTCAAAAAGATCTTCAAAATCGATATTTCCCAAGTAGATGAAAACGGTTTTGTCGCCAAAGAAGAAGTTGTTGACTTATTAAACATCGATGACCCCAATGACTTAAATGGCGATGGCAAGACTACTTTTGATTTCCCTTTTCAAACGATTGAAAACATCGTCGTCGTCGATGAAAACACCATCCTGGTTGCCAACGACAATAACTATCCCTTTTCTCAAGGAAGAAAAGACGACATCGACAACAACGAAGCAATTTTAATTAACCTTGAAGTCCCCTTAAATCTCGATCCTAATCTTGGAGGCAGCACTGTAACCCCTAAATTCTTGACCAATTCTGGCGACACCGAACAACCTGCACAAATGACAGGTTTAAACGGTTATCAAGTAGATCCTATTTTTACCGTTGGTGAAGAAGTTAATGATTATGTTCCCCCAGGAGTTCTTGATGGTTTGGGTGCATTTGCTTTAGACGATGACACTGTAAGAATACTATCCAACCACGAATTTAGTGCTGATGAAGGTTATGCCTATACTCTAGCTAATGGTACAGAATTAACGGGCGCAAGAGTTAGTTACTTTGATATCAATAAAGAAACTTTGGAATTAGAAGATAGTGGTCTGGCTTATGACAAGATTTTTAATCGTGCTGGTGAAGAAGTAGACGAAGCTAGCGACTTAGAATTTGAAGGCATCGATCGCGCGTGTTCTGCACAATATGTTGCAGCGCACCAATTTGGTGATGGTCGTGGTTTAGAAGATAGTTTGTTCTTCACTGGGGAAGAAACTGATGGCGGTACGGAATTTGTTCTTGATTCTGCTACCAATACTCTTCATGCAGTTCCCTGGATGGGTCGCGCTGCTTGGGAAAATGTTACGGAATTAGATACTGGTACGACTGATAAAGTTGCTTTCTTGGTAGGAGACGACCGCGAGGCTGCACCTTTATTAATGTATGTTGGGGAAAAAGATCCTAGCCAAGATGCTGGCTTACTCGAACGCAATGGTCTATCTAACGGTGAACTCTACGCTTGGGTTCCTGATGGCGATCTTGCCGATACTCCCACTTTTACCGATGAAGAGGGTGAAGCAGTTGATGATGACAATGCACCAGACCCCGCTGGCTTTAGTGGTACTGGTAATAGTCAAGCTGGTAGTTGGGTTGAATTGGATTATTATCGTCCTGACTTGGCTGGTTCAGCTATAGATACCAACGATGACGGCGAAATTCAAGACGACTTGGGTTATGACGAATTAGGGTTTGCCACTCAAGCTCAACAAGACGAGTTAGTTATCGACGCTAGCGGTTTCCAATTTTCTCGTCCTGAAGATGTAGCTACCAATCCTGAAGATGGCACTCAAGCAGTTTTAGCTTCTACTGGGCGTGGTGGACGTTTTGCAGAAGATAACTGGGGGACTACTTACAAGATTGATGTGGAGTTTGGTCAATCAGGCGATCCTCTGACTGGACAGATTGACATCCTCTATGATGGCGACGATGCAGGTAATGGTCAATTTAAAGATTCTGACTTTGGTTTACGCAGTCCTGATAACTTAGATTGGGCTGATAATGGCAAAATTTTAATTCAGGAAGACCGTGCTACTTTTGCTGACGAGGACTTTGGTGGCACATCTGGCGAAGAAAGTTCCATCTGGGAATTAGCTCCAGAATCAGGTCAATTAACTCGCGTGGCGCAGATGGATCGTTCTGCTTTGCCTGAAGGTCAAACTGATAGTGAACCAGACGATGTTGGCAATTGGGAATCTTCGGGGATTCTTGATGTTTCTCACTTATTCGATCGAGCCTCTGGTACACGTTTTATCTATGGTGTTCAAGCTCACAGTCTTGAAGATGGCATTATTGCAGATGCTAATTTAGTTCAGGGTGGTCAATTGGCTTTCTTAACTACACAAGCACCTGGAGAAATTAGTACACACTACTTATAGGGTTGATAAATTAGAAGAAGTTTGGCAACACGCTATGGATAATATCCGAACTGATGAATCTGAAGTATTGCCTTTACCCATTTATTGTCAGGATAATGTTAAGCCTTTTATTTAACAAAGCTCTATAGTTCCCAACTTATACTTCTCTAATTACTCTTTAGTTGATGGTAAGACAGAGCATCAATAGCACTTTTTGCGATCGCCAAAGGGCGATCGCTCTGTTGTTAGTTAGATCTCCACAATGCTTTAGTTCCTCCCTTACTGAACCCAGTAAAGTTGTCATTTTTAACGGTGAAGCCAGTTAGTTTGTCTTGGTCATAGTGAGGAAAAATAGCATTATCTTTTGGATCTATAGCTACAGTTCTGGCAAAACGATCGCACATTAAAATCACTGGCTCAATACCTCTTTTTTCTAAATAAAGATGAGATTTGGTTACTCACAAAAGTAACGCAGCTTTGATTATTTCAAGGCGCTCAGCAAAGCTGAGCGCGCCGAGACTGAAGGTTGACTTCAGAGTTTACTTGTCCCACTTAGTTGGGGATAAGCTCCTTCCCCTATAGGGTTTTTGTGGTATAACTAAAAGCTGAATCAAACGCGATCGATTTGCATGGCGACACAATTTATTTATGAACTGGCTAGCTCATTTATTATTAGCCGAATCTAATTCTGAAGCTCGTTTGGGAAATTTACTAGGGGACTTAGTCAAAGGAGAACAAAGACAAGCTTTAAATCCCAGATTACAGCGGGGAATAGAATGTCATCAGGCGATCGACATTTTTACGGATCGACATTTAATAGTTAAACGTAGTAAATACAGAATTAATTCTGAGTATCGTCGGTTTGCTGGAATCTTAATTGATGTTTTTTATGATTATGTTTTAGCCAACAACTGGCAAGACTATTCAGACATAGCCTTAGCTGAATTTACTACTACCGTATATGCTTCTTGGTCAGATTACTTGGAAGCTTTGCCCTTTTATCCGCAAGGAGTTGTTCGCCGTTTAATCGCCGAAGATTGGCTTGGTTCATACAGTACTTTGGCAGGAATTGAAGATACTTTAGCTAGAATATCCTGGCGATTAAATAGACGCAGTAAGCGTAACTATGATTTGACTCCTGCGATCGCGGAATTGACTTTCAACTATTTAGCATTAGAAAAAGACTTTCAAGAATTTTTTCCCCAATTAAGATTACATATTAATAACTGGCATTTAGTCAGTTAACAGTAATATTATTTTGCTTTTTTTAGCCCCAGTTTGGATTCCCAGTCGCCAAGATTTCTTGAGCAAGGAGATTATCAGGTTAAGTATTTAGATTAAGATTGGTCTTTAAACAAACAATAATTCAGAGCAAAATATTGGCAGATTCAGCTAAAGATAAGGCTCGGATAGCTGTAAGTATTTATCAGTATAAACCTTAGATTTGCTGATTACGTTAGTTTTTTTTATACCAATAATTTAACCAGATCATAAAATCTTGGATAAAGCGCGATCTTATAATAATTGGTGGCTTTACCCCTTTTAGTTAATTGATTATCTGGTCATATATTTCCTAGAATTTACTTACTATATAGCACAAATCTACATTTTTACTAATGACTCGATTGATTAAATCTTAGATTATTAATAATTTCAAAAAATATCACAACAAACCAACAATAGAACCTTATGTTAACGAGAAATTTACATATCCTTTGTTAAGCTGGCTCTACTCGGACAGGTGGAACAACTCTAACTAATAATGCAAACCATTAAGCCAGCATCAGGGAAAAGAAGAGGGGTCTATAATACTCAAAAATGTAGGCAAAAATTCCCCATTCGCATTCCTACATTGCTGATTTTGTCGGTATTAGGTTTTTTCGGCGCGATCGCAACTTCTTGGCTGTTGGGCAATAGTCAAGTGACAGAATTATTTGTTCAGCTACATTTAATTCAATCAAATCCTCCTCAATGGTTGATGCCCCCACAGCTGGACAACCAGTATTATCTATTAATACCAACGGTGTTGCTGTTTTGCGTAGCGCAGGTGGTGATGAAAGTCTCCCCCGATCCTCAAGCTTGGTCACAACGTTTAATTGGGACTATTTTACTAGCCTTATTTGTGCGTTACTTTTTATGGCGATCTCTGTCTACTCTCAACTTCACAAATCCAGTAGACGGTATCTTCAGCATCTCTTTGTTTGCCATGGAATTACTGGCAATGATTGGAATTGCATTTCAGATGTTGTTGATATTTACCGCCAAAAATCGCGATCGCGAAGCTGATAAGTACAGTGTTGCAGTTCGAGAAAATCGCTACAGACCAAGCGTAGACATATTTATTCCCACCTACAATGAGCCTGACTTTATAGTTAAAAGAACTATTATCGGCTGTCAGGCAATAAACTATGACCGCAAACAAGTCTATGTACTAGACGACACTAGAAGACAAAGTATCAAACAGCTTGCTCAAGAATTAGGCTGCCATTACATTACTCGCTCTGACAATTCTTATGCCAAAGCAGGTAACTTAAACAACGCTCTTAGACAAACAAATAGTGAATTAGTAGTTGTCTTCGATGCCGATTTTGTCCCGACAACTAACTTTTTAGAACGTACCGTTGGTTTCTTTCAACAAGAAAAAATGGCTCTGGTTCAAACTCCTCAAAGCTTTTATAATTGCGATCCTGTTGCTCGTAACCTGGGATTGGAAGGAATTTTAACTCCTGAAGAAGAAGTTTTCTATCGTTATTTACAGCCGATTAAAGATGGTGCAGGTAGCGTGGTTTGTGCGGGAACTTCGTTTATTGCTAGACGTAGTGCGTTAAAAGAGATTGGTTATTTTGCGACGGACTCGGTAAGCGAAGATTATTTCACTGGAATTAGGTTAGCGGCTAAAGGCTATGAACTGGCTTATCTCGATGAAAAACTCAGCGCTGGTTTGGCAGCAGAAAGCATTGGCGCACATATCGATCAAAGATTGAGGTGGGCAAGAGGTACTCTACAAGCCTTTTTTATTCGGGCTAATCCTTTGACTATTCCAGGTTTAAACCTATGGCAAAGGTTGGGACATCTAGAAGGTTTATTGCACTGGTTCACCTGTTTACCCCGCGTATTCTTTCTTCTTGTGCCTATGGTCTGCATTTTTGGTCAGTTAACTCCTGTTTTGGCTACGTCATCTGAAATTATCTATATCTTTGTGCCTTATTACGCTTTACTACTAACCATATTTGCCTGGTTAAACAGGCGATCGCGCTCCATCTTGCTAAGTGACGTTTATTCGTTAATTCAGGCTATTCCTGTCTCTATTACGGTAATTGAAGTATTTTTGAGTCCTTTTGGTAAAGGATTTAAAGTTACGCCTAAAGGAGTAGCCCACAATAAGTTTAACTACAACTGGTCACTGGCTTTCCCGATGACAATTATGTTTGTAGCAACCATAGTTACCTTTAGCATTAGCTTACTAAATATTCGCCAAACAGGTTTTAATCTAAACTTGTATTGGAGTACCTACAATTTGCTGACAATTAGCGTAGCGATGATGACGTTATTGGATTTACCCAAGCCAAGCTTTTATGAATGGTATAACCACAAAAAAGAAATTAACATTTATAGCGATCGCGCCTGTTATCAGGGTAGCACTCAAAAGATTTCCGAAGAAGGAGTCGAAATCTTGTTAGATGGACAAGTCGATTTAGCTACCAACGTCATAGTAGAACTTATACCAGAAATTTTGCTCCTCTCAGGTAAAATTACCCGTAGCTACGTCCAAGATGGTGATTTAAGAGCAGTTATGAAGTTCCAAAACGTTAGTATCGAGCAACATCGCGAACTAATTGAGATGTTATATTGTCGCCCTGGTCAATGGCACAAACGCGATACTCCTAATGAACTTCAGTCGGCACTAATTTTGTTCAAGCTTTTGCTCAGACCATTAATGTTTTTAAATGCTAAGAAGGTTAGACAATTGAAACTACAGTATTAGGCTGGTGTTTATTCAAGCTCATTTTTTGGTTGAAATAATCTGAAATAATATGTAGATTGATATCGAGAAGAACTTTAAGCAACTCTTGTACTGGAGAGCTTCGTAACCCTGTCACAGGTACTCAAATTGCTAGTTCTATATCTTATATTGGGAAATTATCTGCCGAATCGATCGCTGACTTGTCAATCTCAATGCTTAGTGTCGATTGTAAGACCATTTGTTAGAGCAAAATTTTGCAGTGGCAATTGGCGATCGAGTGGAAGATACTAAGGAAACTGCTGCGGAAAAGAGAATGGTACTCAAATTAATCATCCAGATTAACGTTAGGAGCAATTAAATCCCCGACGTTGCCAGATATAGTGTCACAGATTCGATCCAAGGGTAAATCGTTGGCATCGCGTCCAAAAGGATTTTCTAGTTCAGAACCAATTTCTTCAATTCCAAATAAAATTAAACTCAGAAGAGTCATGATCGGTGCGGTCCACCAATTCAAACTATTAACCAATCCAACGGGAAAAACTAAGCAATAAATTACTAATAATTGCTTGAGAAAAATAGAATAAGCTAACGGGGCTGGTGTTTTCAAAATTCGTTCGCATCCCCCTAAAATATTTACTAATTCATCAACCAACTGATGTAAAGTATTTAATTGGTAAACATTAACTAGATTCCGATGATAGGATTCTTGCAAATATTCTCCGATCCAAAGAGCAATTTCTAATGGAGGATGATTCGTATTTTGAAGTTTTGAATAATTTGACGGTGACATTAAAGCTGCTAGCTCTTTATTGATAATTTCTTGGCGCAAATGTAATTTCATTGCCATGGCGAAAGCAATTACTAACTTTTGGGTTATTTCTTTTTCTAATTTTTCCGTTTCCGATTCCGCTGCAATTATGATAGAAATATTACGAGCTAAGTTACGAACAGCATTAACTAAAGCTCCCCAAAGTTTACGACCTTCCCAATATCTCTCATAGGCTGCATTAGTCCGAAAAATTAATAACAAACTTAGAATTAAATTAAAACTCAAAATAAGGCTAGGCACTGCGGTAGTTATATCCGGTAATGCCAAGTGCTTTACCAAATGATTTTCATGGTATTCTAGCCAGGAAATTAAAAAACCATATCCAGTAAAAAAAATTATCCAAGGAATAATAGATGTAACAACTGAACCTTGAAGTAGTAAAACTATCTGGAATCGATTGTGATTTTTTCCTGTATGATCGCGAAATTTTTTCTCCCACGAACTCGAAGAATAATTACGGCGATTTGCTAAATTTTTCTTAATTTTGGTTCTTTTGTATCTTTGCTGATGAGGTGGAAGACTCATTTGTATAACTCCTTAATGAACTTAATTTGATAAACTTTATTGATTAGTATCTTGTTTAACTATCAATTTAGCTTGTCCGCTTTTTAAACAGAAAAATGAACAAAATTGCTAAAGTGATTAATTAAAAACACAACTACTGATTAGTTATTACAGAAGAATCTTTCAAAAAAGAGTTTTAATTAAAATTTAATGAAAATTTGCGCTAACATTTAGAGCTTTAGATTTGATTATTTTTATGTGGCATAAATTTTTAGACAAATGCGGAGGTTTCGCTCTCTATGGTAGCAAATTCAAAGATCGGCGTTATTCAACAATTTGGTTAATTGCTTTGACTTTTATTGTAGTGATTTTGCTGGCTAATTATGGTTTAGAAAAAAAATAATTTAGGGGATCACTTTTGCAGCGATCGCCTTAACCATCTTCAACTTATTCTTTGCCAATTTTAAACCCCATAATTCTTCCACTATCGCTAATAGATTCATTGCCGTAATAGCATTAGCAGTAAGAGGTTGGTTGAGTATTCGCAATCGCTACTACAAAGAAGTAGTGTTTGGGTTTCGTTTACCAGCGATTTCTGAGTAAATTCAATTTTCTAAAGGTTTGCTATGAATAAGGCTTAAATAAATAAAAAATTAAGGATTGCCTATCATCCCGAAGAATTTAGCAGCACCACCTAAGATAACTATAATTAATCCTACCAACACTCCACGATTAGTAAATTCTTGATTACCTACTCGCTTATCTAATTGGTCTACTTTGGTATCTAATGATTTAATTTGTCCTGATAATCTCTGATCGACAGTTTCAAGTTTTCCTTCTAGCCTTGCTTGACCTATTTTGAGTTCTGTAACGTCTTCACTAAGTTTGTCTAGTTTATTATCAATAGTCAGAATTTCTTTGAGATCTGATTCAATTTGTATGCTCACTTGTTATACTCCTAATAATGAATTGTTATTAGTCGTGCGCCCAATAAAAACAATTTTATTTAATAGTTTTGATTACATCATCAACTGATTGATTCTACAAAATTTAACTTTTTCAGGGATAATCTGCGCGTTTTTTTAGTAGAAGATGACGAACTATTTCGCCTCGGACTTGTAGTAAGGTTACAACAAGATATTAGGAAGAGAAATTTTAGCAGAAGCGATCGACACAGAATTAACCAATCAATATCTACCCGATGTAGTTCTACTAGATGTAGGTTTGCCAGGAATAGAAGGTGTTGAAGCCTGTCGTCAAATCAAGCAATTACATCCCAAGATACCCGTTTTAGTTTTAACTTCCCATTTTAAAAAACAACTAATCGAACAATTAATTGCTGTGGGTGCGTCGGGTTACTGTCTTAAAGCAATTGAAGCCAAAACCTTGATTTTAGCCTTACGTTCTTGCTGCGGGTGCTTCTTGGTGAGATGCAGCAACAACCGCAGAAATTCCGACAGCGTTTAAATTGAAGCCAGTTAAAGAAAAGCAGGAAAACAATCCTTTAACCACTAGAGCAACAGAAATTTTAGCTTTAATTGCCGCCGGAAAAAGCAACAGTGAAATATTTCGACAACTGCATATTACTATCGGTACGGTTAAAGTTCATGTCCTTGCTATTTTACAAAAATTAGAAGTACGCGATCGCACTTCGGCAGCTATTATGGCAATTCAACAGAATTTAGTGCTCATGGGGTATGACCAAAGCAAACGCATCTAAATCAAAAGCCAACAACAGTTAAAATGAATTTGAAAAAACTACTTAGCTGATAAGTTGAGTTAATTGAAAGAAAAGTTCCCCGCAAATGATGATTATTCTTTTCCCAAAAGAGCCAAAATCTTTCTGAGTGCAAGCGGCAAAGCTGAGCTTTCCCTGCCTTTATGACTTCTGACTTCTGTCAGAGGTCGACTATCATGTTTCTGAGATAGATTATTACGTTTAACCCTGCTATCTATACCAAAAATATGATCGACAAAATTGCAAAATTACCGAAATGGCTTACCAGAGGTTTGGTTTTACCCTTATTGGTATTGAATGGCTGGCTACTAATATTGGTGTGCGAATATTTTCAATCTCTGGTGACAATATTTCTGACTGCAACCTTGCTATCTTTTATTTTAGATTATCCCGTACGCTTTATTGAGCAGCGTAAAATATCAAGAGCGATCGCCATATTAATTGTACTTTTGATTGGGATACTACTTCTGGGCGTTATTGGAGTTACCGTAATTCCGATTCTCCTCGAGCAGCTCAACGGTTTATTAGAACGTTTACCTAGTTATGTCGCATCGGGTAGCGAACAAGCGAAAGTTTTTGAAGCTTGGGCGGATGAACGCAACCTTCCTATAAGTATTAGCAGCTTAGTTGCAGATTCTTTAAGTCGTGTTTCTTATCAATTGCAGCAGTTAAGCGGTCAAATTCTTGGCAGTTTCTTTTCGGTAGTTGGCAGCCTGTTAGATTTACTGCTAACGGTAGTCTTAACTTTTTATATGTTGCTTCATGGTACTGAACTATGGCAATCTCTGTTTCAAATTTTTCCTGACGATTCTCGAGAAAAAATTCGCGAGTCTCTCAAACGAACTTTCAATAACTATTTTGTGGGACAACTTACGGTTGCTTCAGTTATGGGTGTTTCCATCACTATTACTTTTCTAATTATTCAAGTACCCTTTGGTTTATTATTTGGACTAGTGGTAGGTGTTATGGCCTTATTCCCTTTTGGCGCAGCTTTGGGCATTAGCTTAGTTAGCTTTTTGATGGCGTTAAAAAGTATTTGGTTAGGATTGAGAGTTCTAGCGGTCGCTTTTGTAATTGAGCAAATAGTCGAAAGCGTTATTGCGCCTCGTCTTCTGGGAGAATTTACTGGTTTGAACCCTGTATTAGTTCTAGTTTCTTTATTAGTTGGAGCCCAGTTAGGAGGATTTTTAGGCTTAATTTTAGCTGTACCAGTAGCTAGCTTTATTAATGCTTTATTAACTCTGTTTAAATCTAGACCTGAGCATAATAAAATTCCCCAAAATGTTTGAAAAATTTTAGTAGTTGATCCATTAAAACTATGATTGCCATTTATCCAGGTAGCTTCGATCCAATTACTTTAGGACATATTGATATTATTGAACGAGGAGCGAAACTATTTGATAAAGTTATTGTTGCTGTTCTTTCTAACACCAGTAAACAACCTTTATTTACCGTTACCAAACGAATTGAACAGATTACTGAATGTACCAAACATCTTGCTAATGTAGAAGTTGATAGCTTTATCGGTTTAACTGTTGATTACGCAAAACTACACCAGGCAGGAGTTTTACTTAGAGGGTTAAGAGTTTTATCTGATTTTGAAAAAGAATTGCAAATGGCGCATACGAACAAAACTCTTAATAATGAAATTGAAACAGTGTTTTTAGCTACTACTAAAGAATACGGTTTTTTAAGCAGTAGTATTGTTAAAGAAATCGCTCAATTTGGAGGGTTAATTGAACATTTAGTTTCTGATAATGTGGCTCAAGATATGTATTTAAAGTATCAAAAGAACTAGTATTCTTGTGCAATGTAAGACTTAAAAACAATTAGTCTTTTAAATATAAAATAAAGGTTGACAATTGTTAGTTATTTGAGTTTAAAATAGACTCAAATAATCAAATATAATAATGTTGACATCAAATCATATTCAGAAAACCGCCACTACAGCTGATGCAGCAGAAGATATAACTACTAGCTCCCAACTAGGTTTTAATATTGAAATTGAGTTGAACAATTTAGCAGAGCTAATTTTTAATAGTACACATATTCCCCTGACCGACTTATATATTGTGGATCGGGATTTGTTACTGCATCAGCTAGATCAAATCAAAGAGAATTTGCCTGTAGATTTAGCTACGGCAATTGAAATTGCTAATTGTAGACAACAAATAATTTCCGAAGCCGAAGGTTATGCCTGCTTAATAGTTAAGTCAGCCGAAGAAAAAGCCAGTCAAATTTTGCAAGAGTCGGCTATTGTGCGTCAAGCAGAGTTAGATGGGGCAAAAATTAGATTAAAAACCGAACGAGAATGTGAAGAACTAAAACAAGCAACTTTAACCGAAATAGAACAATTGCGACAAAGTGCGATCGCCCAGAGTCGAGCAATTGAGATAGGTGCAGACAATTATGCTGATGATGTTTTGGGTGACATTGAACAAAGACTCCAACAAATGCTAGAGATTATTCACAATGGTCGTCAGCAATTAGAGCGACAATAGCAATAGCTCGGTAAAAACCTTTTTCAAGCTAAATAGAGAAAATTAAACCATATTTAGTTGAACGTTTAGGCTGGGAAGTACCACGGTATAAGCGAGGGCGATCGCGTTTTAACCTTGATTATAGCGATGATCGAGTCAGGTTCTTACTTCTAAGAATTACCACAGCGAGCGCATTTTTGTCGAACATGAGGCTCAATTCTATTAGCGATGAGATATCGTCCGATTTGTTTCAGAGTATTAATAATATTGTTCGCCATGATCTTTAAATATGTTCTAAAAACGTTTACTCGATGCCACGCAAATAATTACTCCGAGTGCAAAACCAAAGGTGCGAATTGATAAAGGGTTCATTCAGCAAGATTGCTGAAGCTAAGATGGTTAAAAAAGGTTGGATCGACTGTACTTGGCTAACATGAGCGATTCCTCCTAAGAAAAGACCTTGATACCAAGCAAAAAACCCCAAAAACATACTAAAAATGCTGACGTATAAAAAACCCAACCAAGCATTCATTGAAATAGAGCTAAACGAGTTAGGAGAATAACTAAACACAATAGGTAACAAAATCGGACAAGATAGTACGAGCGACCAACAAATAACCTGCCATGCACCAAAAGTACGAGCTAAAATAGCTTCTTCGGCATAAGTCATGCCAGCGGCAGCTACTGCACCAAACAAGTCAAAATCAGTTGTGCTGATTGATTTCGTACCAGATATTAAGGCATAGCAAATCACTAACCCATTTGCGATCGGGGCAAAAATCCAGAAAGGGCGAGAAACCTGTTCCTTACCGCGCCAAACACCAAACAAAGCAGTAGCAAGGGGCAAAAGTCAGACAATAACTGCTCCATAGAAGCAGGAGCTTTATCCATGGCGATCGCAGTTAATAAAGGAAACCCAATTATTACTCCAGCAGCAACCATCATAAATCTAGGCAAACATCTTTTAGGCGGTATGGGTTGACGAGTTATGATTAACAAAATTGCCCCTAAACCTGCTGGTATAATTGCTCTTCCCAAACCAACAAAAGCTGGATTTAATTCTGTAACCGCAACACAGGTAGCAGGTAAAGTAAGGCTAAAAATTACAACACCTAAGAAGCCGTATCCCAAACCTACTAATTCTTGCTAAGATTTTGAATATTGCTTCATTTATTTCGATGATTAAATTAATTAGTCTGAAACTATTACTGATTAACTATCAGTATTAAATATTTAAAAATTAGCGGTTTATTTCTTTGGGTGCAGCCACCAGCGGACATTTCTTTAGTATCCCTAACGCGTCAAGCATGGAATGAGAACGTATTCGTTTATCCAGGTATGCCATTTTTTCCAGGGCAAAAGGGTTACAATGCTTTGCGCTTAAACTTTTCTCAGCCTCCCGAAACCATCGATAAAGGTATCGCCATTTGTAGGTAAGTTACTCAAGAAGCATTTAGTTAAAACAAGTTATAAAAGCTAATTTATCTGTTCAATTAACTTGTAAAGTGTTAAATCATTTTCATGTAAATGTTTGGCTATTTTTATAGATAAACTCTGGTTTTCAAACCACTCCAGCTCTTTCTTTTCAAGAATTTGAGACATATTACTTCTAGTTGCCCACTGATATTCGACTAACTCGACAAACATCCGCCAAGGTAGCATAATTGCTGGCGTTTCTATCTCAAACTGTTCTTCTTCGTCAATAAGTAAAATTTTTTCACAGCTTAGTTTATACCCCAACCACCTTAAGGATTGTTTATATAAATTTTGGCATTGTGACTCTAAAGTTGATAGGGAACTTTCAATTTTGTTTTGATTTTCTAGAATAAAAGCATTAATGCTATCGCAGTAAATAATAAAAAGCATATAATGCCTAACAAACAATCTATTTTCTGAGTTAAGACAAACTTCCAATTCCAAATTTAATCCGATTTCAGGATTTTTTAGATTAATAAACTTACGTTTGAATTGTTTAGAAGATCAAATATTATTTTGAGATACATTTGTAACGGTTTTTATATTATTCATTTTTGTTGGAGAATACTGATTTTTATATTGTTTAATATCTGAAAAATTTTTAATGATGTATTTAGGTTGTAGCTACAATTATTTATAGTTACATTAGTTTGTCTTACTTTTCTAGTTAGATAACCATGTTTAATTACAGGAGTATAGTTTAGACGTGGCTGGTATTTTGCTATTGCTATTTTTTCTAGTTTATAGAGCTGGTTTTTCTTTATTTCAAAGTAATAAATTAAAAATTTTGATTTGCTTTGGCTGAAATGGAAATTAACTGATTATATCTATGATGAGGGTTTTCTCCATTCCACCTCTTGCGCAAGTTTATCGACCTTCCGACGTACCCAACTATTTGCTGTTCATCTATTACGTAATAAATACACGAACAATCTGGAAGTAAATCCTTGTTCTTAAGTTCTATATGGTCTAGTTTTAAAATAAAATTATCAGCCAGCATTTAAAAATATCAGAGCATATATTTATAATCTATTGCACTGTCAGCTAAATAATTTTGAAGATTATTTAAAGTATTGACAATTAATTTACCAAAAAGACAAATCTTAATTTATGTCCAAGCAATTAGCCTACATTGATATATCATATTTTTTGAGTAGTTCTTAACGAAAAGTTAGTCTAAGTAACGGAGTATGAGGAAATAAAGCTCATGTAATTGAAACCATATGCCTTTTACCCTGATTCAAGGAACTTTCCAACCCGACACGGGAAACCCCGACGGAGATACGGTACGTTTTGCGCCCGACAATTCAATGCTGGTATTTATGCTAAATCGCCGAGGTAGACCACCTAGAATCAACCAGGATAATAAAACAATATCTCTACGCTATGAAGGTATAGATGCGATGGAAAATGGCGCACGAACACCTGAATCTTCAAACGCTACAGAAAAGAACTTAGATCTGCTCGGTATTACCGATACTGTTGGCGAAACTCAAGGTTATATTTTATCAAATCAGCTAGACCCTAACGGCAGAGCAATCTCTTTCATTTTTACGGGTAAGCCTAAAGACGGCGAAGCTGATGGAAATAGTATTTTTCTGACTCCAGAACGGCTGAAAACCAGCATAAATTATAAGTTGATCGCCAACGGAAATGCTTACCCTTTATTTTATGACACTTTATTTTACGATCTGCGCCAAGAAATAACTAATATGGTGCAGACTGCCAGAAAAGCTAAAAAAGGTATTTGGCAAGATGATGTTACTACTGAAGGCGTTACTTGGAAAGGAGCTAGTTCTCTTGATAAACTACCACCTTTGTTTCCTAAACTATGGAGAAGGCTACAGGAATATACTTTAGATCGTGATTTTAGAGACGATTCACAGACGCTAGATGAGTTTATTGACTACCTACAAATCAAGCGTTCAGAAAGAGTGCTAGTGCTTGCTCAGGCGCGTTTTACGGGATTTGATAATGTTATTGAAGTCAATGGCAACACCATAAAGCTGTTGTTTCAACCCGAAGAACTTATATTTATGTCTTAGCCTAGTTAAGTTGAATAACTAAGCCAGAACTAAGTTTAAAAAACAAAAAAATAACATCTTTGGTTAACTGCGCGATCGCACTATACTATGAATGATTTCTCTTGGTGAATTATGCTGAAGCAATTTGCGATCGCCATCAGCTTGATTCTGTTTTTCGCATTATTTACAATAGACTAGCTAAAGTAAGAACTTTGATTGTCACCGCAATTATTTTAGCGATTGCTTGGGCAAGTAATAAAAATATGTTTGCGTTAGGAATATTGGCTTGGTAGTAGTATTTTATACCTTATTAGATAAATTAGTAACACCCTGATTAATTCACCTGGGATTTCACTCAAGAGCGATAATCTTCTAACAATGTTGGTAGATAATCGTAACCATCAACGCCAATTAAACCGATAATTTGCGATCGCTGTTGTCCTAAAATATTGTTAAATTCAGCTCCGATCTGCCCTTGAATAATTGACAGCAAACCTGCTACCTGTCGCCACTCAAGGGAATTAATTTGATTCAGTAGATACATTCCTAGGCTGCCGTAAGTAATAGCCGCTGCTCGATCGTCAATGCTGTAATAGGCTTCTGCTAGATAAGAGAAGCTCAATCCTTGAAGATAGACATCCCGAGAATACTGAGCCAATTCCGCGCCTTTAGTCAAAGATGCGATCGCTGCGGTAGGCTGTTCTAAGATTACATAGGCAATACCCAAACTGCTGTAGCCAAAAGATTGACTCTGAGAATCTCCTTGCTTCTTGGCCAGCTCAACTCCTTGTTCGAGATAACGAATTGCTTCACTATAGCTTTCTGCTGCCATACTATCTAGCTCTCGTGCTGCAAACACCTGAGCATAGCCTAAGTTAACTGAAGCGTTGGCTTCTCCTAACTTATCACCTACCTGACGGGCAGCAATTAAGGCTCTCTGACTATAGTTTATTGCTTCGCTGTAGTTTTTTAGATTAACGTTAGTGCGACTGAGATGATTGAGGTTGGCAATCTCGCAGTGGTAGTCATTGGCATCAATAGCAATTTCCAACGCTTCTTGATGAAAAAGAATAGCTTTTTCATAAGCTCCCGCAGTCCGCTGAGAATAGCCTAATAAAGTTAAAATACGAGCTTTTTCTTCAGTCCCTTCCACCTGTTTGAGAGGTTCATCAAAATAATCTAGGGTATCCTGCAAATATTCTCCTGAGAAAGAGGCAAACACGCCGCTGTAGAGAGGAAAATCTTCTCGTTGGGCAAAAGTACGTAAAATTTGCAGCATCATGAGAAAACAACCATCAGCCAAAGCAGGGTTACTATTTTCCAATGCTTGCCACAGTTCGCACCAGATAGAGGCAAAGGTCAATAGAGTACTATAAGATAGTTCTTTGCCAAACTTAGAGTTATAGGGCTGGCGATCAAACCAGGTGACTAAACCTCGCTGAATATATTGCAGCAGAATCGCCAACTCAATCCAGCCTCTTAATTCTAAATTGTTTGCCACTCTCGCAAAAGCTAAGGTTGATTGTTGTTGAGCTAAGGTTTGAAATAGCTGCTTGGGCAAGGCACTAGAAACTTTCTGCGCCCAAATCCGCCAAGGATTTGGTCTTTGGGCATCGAAACCCGAGAAATTACTGGACGAACCATACATCCAGCTCACTAAATCTTCTTCTAAGGCAGTAAAAGTCTTTAAGCCTTCGCTAATGCCATCAGCCAACTGTTGCCAATCCTGGGCTAGTTGAGCATCTTCTTGCGACTTGGCAGCGGATTTAAGTTCTTCAGCCAATTTAACCAGTTGATCGATGCTTAAGGGGTTTTCTTGGTTGGGATCGATCACGTCCACAGTTCTTAAGAAATAGTCTTCGGGTTCGCCAGCTAAAATAATTTGAGCAGTTTCGGAAATCTCGGCATCTACCTGGTTTTCTTCTTGCCAACGCTCCCACTGCTTTTCGATAGTTTGTAACGCTCTTAGTACTCGTGCTGCCTTTAGTTTGGTTTTTAACTGTGCCTGAGCTGCTTCAATACGCTGATTGAGACAGCGTTCTAATATTTCTCCTGTGCCCGTCTCTACTTTTTCCACGAGTATTCTGTAGACTCGCTCTACAGAACTAATCTTTCCCTGAAGAGTAAGCTCAACAATTTCATCGATGAGGGCAAAGTAGCGATCGCTTAATGATTCAGACACAATGAATATTTTACTGGTGCAAAAAAATATTATACCTTTTTAGGATTAGAGACTGAGTAACAGTGATTAAGAACTAGGATTTAAAGTAAAGAAGGTAGAAAAAATGGCGCTCGCTTGGTACTTTATTCAGAGACACTAGTTCAATATTGTAATGAGCCATATAATTGATTGTTACTGCCAAATTATCGGCTAGAAATGACCAAAGACAAGATAAAGCTGTTTATTGTCGATCGCGACTCCATCTTTCGTTTGGGTTTGCGAACAGCGATCGCACAATATGCCGATTTTGAAGTTGTCGGCGAGGGAAATATTAGCAACAATACTTTACGGGAGCTAACTCAAGGCTTAGTTCTTAATGTTTTGGTTATTGGGATCAGCTCTCATTCGGCTGAGTCGGAAATTTCTAGCCTGGAATTTTGCCAACAGTTAAGACAGCTATATCCCCAGCTACCGCTATTTTTGCTTACTCCTAGTTTTTCGGCTAAACAGCTAGTTAAGCTCAAGTCTTGGGGAGTAAAGGGTTATTGCGATCGCGGAGCTGGAATTAATACCGTTATCGAAGGTTTGCACGCTGTCGCCTACGGCAATACTTACTGGCGGATTAACCCCTCTTCACCTAAACTCTGGCAAAAAGCACTATCTCGAATTAGCAAGTCTGGAAGAATAGAGCTAGAAGAAACGCTACAAAGCATTGACGAGCAGCTAGCCAATCCTAATTTATCAGATTGGGAACGAGTCTTTTTAGTTGGGCGTAGACGAGAGTTATTAACGGCTCGTTGGCTATCTAATCGTTTAGTTGCCGAGGAAATAACTTTAATCGAGGATCGCTCGGCAGCTGAACCAAAAGCCGCGGGTAAACTTGCACTTACTCCTGCTACAGAATTAGCCTTTTTGCCAGTTTTTAGCGACTCAGCGAATAAAACTATATTTGAACGGGTAGTAACTGATATTCAACTTGGTTTGACTAACAGAACTAATATACCTTTGGAAATTGATATTCTTCAGTCAGAAATTCAGAAGAGTCTGTGTCATCTAATCTTAAAGCGGCTGAGCGAAACTATTGCTCAAATTCCGATCGCTAATACTTTAGAGCAAAACTATACTGCTTATTTAACAGCTTTATGGTCATGGAGTACTAACTATTTTTTTACTCAACATTATGGTCAACTAGCCGAAGAAGAAGAACAGCAGCTAGCAATATTGTCCGAACAGGAATTTTCGGCGGTTAATCAAAATATTTTCAACTATATCTATGGCATTGCTGAACTATTTGAATACCTATTAGGAAAACCAGGTTTAGCCGTAGATAATATTATTTATCAGTCTGACGATCCAGAAGCGATCGCCAGACTCGAATTTTTGCTCCATAATTTGATTATTCACCTAGCTAACGGGGTAATGCAGGTGTTGCTCAATAATTTTTATGACCTAGAAGTGTTCAAATATAAGCTCTATAAATCTGAATATCGCAGCGATCGCTCACTGGCTCGTTTTCGTAACCAACTATCTTGGAGATATCGCCAGGAAACATATTTTACTCATCCCCAAAACATTTTTGAAAGTCGTCATCGACTATTTGTTTTGAGCAGTGGTGTAGTTAGAACTATGTATGTGTATGCTCCCCGTAAAGACGAACTAGAGCAACTTACGGGTATACCTTGGCTGTCAACAATAGTGATTGAAACCCGTGATGCGATCTCGCCTTTGGTACGTAAATTTATTGCCTTGGCTGGTAGTGGAGTAGTGTTTGTTTTGACCCAGGTAATTGGCAAAGGTTTGGGGTTAGTTGGGAAGGGAATTATTCAAGGAATTGGTAGCACAATTAAAGATGTTCCTTACAACAAAAGAAAACCCTGACCTTAACTTAGCTATGTGTGGACAGGGTTTTAATGAATAAATGTCGCTCGAATTAAATTAGACTAGCTATAAACTATTGATCATCACGGTTTGGGTTAGCATCGCGTTCCAATAAATCTTCTAAAAATTGAAATGAAATATCCTCATCTTCTTCGCTGGATTCAAAAGCTGTTTCCTGGTTGCCATCTTCTAAAATAGGGTCAAGATTGTTAGTGTCTAGCGTATCTAGCCATTCTGAAATGTTGTCAGTATTTTGATTACGAGTATCCAAGCTATCTAACCATTCTGAGATATTGTTCATATCATTAGATTGGTCGTCAGATAAACTAGTAATCTCAGCCGTGTTGTCACTTAATAAATCGAAAGACAAGCTGTCTGTCGATTCTAATTCATCAAAACCCAAATCATCCAAATCTATCTCTTGATTTTGAGTCGTTGTATCCAAGTTATTAACAAAACTGTTGGTTGAAGTAGTTTGAGTCGCATCGACAATTGTCTCATCTAAACTAAAATCCGTGGCGATTTCAGCCTCATCAAAGGTAATTTCATCGAGGCTGGAGTTAAAGAAATTATCCTCATCATCAAAGCTAATTTCATCTAAGCTAAGATCTGCTGAAGTAGTTTGAGTCGTATCGACAATTGTCTCATCTAAACTAAAATCCGTGGCGATTTCAGCCTCATCAAAAGTAATTTCTTCTAGACTGTCATCCACACCATTAGGAATAGCTTCAATATCGGCATCGGCGATAACATTATCACTAAAGTCATCACGAGTAGTTTCTAGGGAAGTATCAAGATCATCTAATTCCTGAAAATCGGTCGATTGCTCAGTGTCTTGTCTTCGATTGAAAAATCCCGATACTGCTGCACCTCCCGCGATCGCTGCACCGCTTTGGATAGTGCGATCGCTAATATTTAGATCTGAATCCGTGTCAATAACAGTCTCTTCATCATCCAATAGATCGAGCTCAGGGGTAGTTGAGTCAGCTATCTCATCTGAAACTGTTTCGGTTAAGCCTAGATCAATTACGGTGTTTTGCTCTGAGCTAAATTCTTCATCTACAGACTGCTCAACATCTTGTCCTCGATTAAAGGACTCCGCAACTTCTACATCGGTGTTGGTAACAGTGTCTTCATCATCCAATAGATCGAGCTCAGGGGTAGTTGAGTCAGCTATCTCATCTGAAACTGTTTCAGGAATACTGGTCAACGTTTCTGTTGAGTCTATACCAGTGGAAGTATTGATCTGTGATTCAACCGAAGGTGTTCTTTCTGTTTCTTCATCTAGAACAAAATCTCCTCTAAACTCTCTAGCAATATTGCTTTCTGCTCCTCGATCGGCTTCAATAACTTCACCAGATTTAACCTCGCTCAAACTTGGAGCGCTTAGATCTGTTGTTTGAGGATTAGTCTGCCGTTGTGAAACGTCTGTATCAGTTTCAAAATAGTCTACAGCGTCGTTTTCTCTGAGATTTGTCGTCATCTCATCTGTCGAGTCCCGGTCGCTAAATAATCCTGAAGCTGCTGTACCACCTAATAATGCTGCACCACCTGCCATCCCTATCCCACTTGGTTGGGACAGATCTTCGTCAGAACTAGTAAAATTGATCTCATCGTCAGCATTAGTTTGTAGTTGGGTTGGCTGATCGGTAATTTGTAATTTGGTTTCTTGCCCTGTGAACTCACTAACAGGGTTAGAAGGTATTTCGTTAACTCGATCGCCTTCAGTTTTGTTTCTACCACCCACAAAATTGGTAGCAGCACCTCCTGTAGCAATAGCAGCATTGCCAATTCCCGTAGCGTTACTGTTACCAAGCTCGTCTGATGCATTCGCACCTACCGCTGACAGACCGCCATCGCCAGGAGTAGGCGATCCACCCCTGTTGCCATTTGGAGAATCATCATCGGGAATATTGCCGAGCGCTGGTTCGCGATCGCTCTTTTTACGTCTTGCAGCTGAAGCTGCGATCGCTCCTAGTAATGGAACTCCAATGATTATCGGTAGCCACCACCACCATTTGTTCTCGTTTTCGCTCTTCTGTGCCTCTGGAGTATCCCCGTCTACAGCATCAGGTGTGACCACGTCACTCTGAGCAATCTTGGTGTCTGGGGCTGCTTGACCATTTGCATTGATGGCACTAGGTGTGACCACGTCACTCTGAGCAATCTTTATCTCTGAGGCTGCTGACCCATCTACCGTATTTGAGGAAAGAGGTTCGCCACTGTCTGCTACATCAGGAGTAATCTCGCCACTGTCTACTACATCGGGGTTAATCTCACCACTGTCTGCTACATCAGGGTTAATCTCACCACTGTCTGCTACATCAAGAGTAATCTCGCCACTGTCTGCTACATCAGGAGTAATCTCGCCACTGTCATTTAAATCTGCATTGGGGTTAGTTTCAAGTGCGTTAGCTATAGTGCGATCGCTCTTCGCGACGCGAAGCGCAAAAGTGCGGTCTTGGGGGTTTCCCCCATGAGCAACTTTTGTAAGAAGCGAGTCCTTTAGGGTACTTGAAGGGTAATCGCGCTCTGTGTTATTTGCCAACCCATTAGCAATTGCTACATTTCTAGTCGCTGTCAAAGAACCTATTCGACTAGCAATAACCTGGTTTCCGCCTTCTGCGGTGGCAAAGCCTAAATATGCCTGTACCGCCTCGCTAGGAGTTCCCTGATATACTAGGCTAAAAGGTTGGGAAAAAGGATATTTTGGATCGTCAGGCTGAGTTTGATGCATGGTTACGATCTTGACATCATCACGGTTAATCACATCATTGGCAACAGCATAACCAACTCCGTTATCGCCTAATTGAGCAATCATATCGTCAGTACTATCCTGTTCCAACTTTACCGTATTAGAACCTGTACTAAGTTCTCCTGCTTGAAAGACTGGATAGTTAGGAAAAGCCTGTCTAGTGTCGTTGCTATCGGGTAAGTCTACTAGCTGGATTTTGCCTGGAGTACCACCTAACTCAGACCAGTCGGTAATTTCTCCGCGAAAAATTTGAGCAAATTGAGCGATGGTCAAGTTGCCATCATAAGAATTATTATTGGAGACAACGATCGCAATTTTTTCTCGACTAACGGGAATTGCCAGCAATCCTTGCGCTTTTTCTTGGGTCGTCAAAGAACGACTAATTGCCACGAGGTCTGTTTTTCCTGCTAATAAGCTTTCCAAGGCACTGTCTGAAGCCTGAGTTTCGATATTAACTTGTGCCTGAGGATATTTGGCAATGAACTTTTCGGTTAAAGTTTGGTTAATACTACTGCTACTATCAGAAGCTGCTATCTGTATTTTCGCATTCTGATTAAGCTTGTCAGGAACAGTAAAAGTTGTAGTGGCTGTATTTGACTGAGCTATTAAAAAAGCCCTAGCAGGTTTAGATACTCCAAACAAGGCTAGTAATATGGCTAAGGTAACTAAAGGATTATGTCTTTTATGTAACATTTCAGGTTTAAATTTTATTTAATTATTTGGCGATTAATTATATCGGGGAGGCAGCCGAGATATTGAATAAGGGTTATGTTGTTTTAAGTATTTGTAATTCGATAAAAACACTTATTTTTATTTTGGCTAACACATACTATCAAAAACGTTAATTTATTTCCACAAAAATTAATTTTGAACATCAATCTTTAAGATAAGTTGTTATGAAAGACAACCTATTTTATTGATTTGCCAGATTTATGAAGTGGAAACAAAGAACAGTAAAATAAGACAATATTTTAATTTTAATCCTTGACCAAAATAAGCTTTTCTACATACAAAGATATATTAATCAGCTAGAACAAGAAAAATTGGCAATTGTAGCTTTTCCTAAAGGATACCGCTACGCATATAGCTTTTAAGAGTTTTTGTTGGCAGATGGGTAAGGAAAATAATGCGTTAGCATTACATATTCAGCAACGCTATTTTACAAATAGTAATTTAAGCATGACCTATTAACTGAATGTATTTACCTTTTAGCTCCTGCTGGTGTGCTTTCGGTTACGGTAGATACCATTGCTGCTGCTAGCTGTTCTGGAGACACCTGAAAAGGTAGTCGATGTATATCTGACTGGGGCTGAGTAGCGATCGCCGTAACCTGTCGCAGTTGAGCCAAACTAATATCTGCTAATCCTAAGTCTTCTAGAGTTTTGGGTAACCCGATGTCGGTGTAAAACTGTAATAACTGCTTTCTCGCAGAGGCAGCTAACTGATTTCCCTGTACCATTTCTTCCAAGCGCAACTGGACTAAAATACCGTAAGCTACCTTTTCGCCATGCAGCACGTCGTGAGCTTCAAGTAAATGAGTTAAACCGTTATGAACCGCATGGGCTGCCACTGTGCGACAGTCTGCGCCACCAACGCCACCGATTACACCAGCAAGCAACACTGTCGCATCAACTACTTCGCGCCATTCATCGCTATCAGGCTGGTTTAAGGCGATCGCCGATTTTTGCAATAAGATATCGCGCAAGATTCGAGCTTGCTGTACTGCTGAAATTAATAACGTAGCAGTCGAATCGCCACTACTTACAGAAGCTTCATACCATTTAGCGATCGCGTCGCCAATTCCCGCGATTAAAGTTCGTCGAGGAGCAGTACGTACCAAACCATAATCGAGAATTAATAAATCTGGACAACGACTGAGAGTTACGTCGTACTGAAATGCTCCCACTTCAGAATAAACGTTAGATAAAGCTGTCCAAGCAGCGCAGGTAGCTCCAGAAGTAGGAACAGTAACTACGGGCAAGTCACTCTGAGCGGCCAGTAATTTTGCCAGATCCAAAGCTTTGCCACCACCTACACCAATGATTAAATCAGCTTGATGCTGTTGAACCGCATCTTTTAACCTGGCGAGTGAAGTTTCTGCACAGTCAGGACTATAGTTAGCCAACTGACTAACTAGCTTTTCTGCTTTAAAGACAGGCTCTAAGACAGGCTCGATTACCTTTAAAGTTTGTCCGCCCACCACTAGGGGACGAATACCCAATCTAGCAATTTCCCTGCCCGAATTGGCTAGACAGTTTTCGCCCCGTAATACCCTGGCAGGGGCGATCGCCAAAGGTGTGTAACTACTTATTGTAGTTGATGCTGTGGTGGCTTTTTTGCTCATATCTTTAGATGGTTCAATACTCTTGCTGTTGCTAGAGACTAAGTTAGCTGGGCTAAATTCTGCTCGAACACCTCAATCTGGATATCTTTATTACCTCGGTCAATCAGCGATCGCTTAGCTTCGCCTAAAAACAGAGGCTGAGATATTCCTGCTTGAGGGTGCAGTACAGTTCTTAATTTAACAATAAACTGATTATTTCCGCCTGCGCCTGTTCTACCATAAGAGTATAGATCGGTCGCAGCCTGAATTAATGTCGGTTCAATAGCGGATTTATCTATATCAGGAGGTACGGCTACTACTGCTTGATTGGCACCGCTATCGTAAATTACAGAATAGCGTACCGCTCCTGGAATTTCGGTATGGGAAAACAAACCTAAGCCCAGAGCAAAAATTCCTACGGTAAGCACTCCCATAAAGCTAGTTACCCCAACCAGTCGAAAGCGAAAGTTCCAACCGACGACAAATGAGATGATGGCTACAACAAGACAGATAATAGTGGCAATTCCCGACCATTTGGCATAAGTAAAAAGATTAGTCATTGGCGATCCGCAGTTAAATAATATAAAAAATAGGCATCGATAGCACAAGCCATCTGATACCTATGTTCCTGATAAAAATATATCAGCTATTTTATTTAATTAATCACAGTTAACCTAAATTTGCTCTTTATTTACTAGATGCGATCGCATCTTTTGATTTTAATTATTGAGCAGGCGTTTCATCTCCCATACCGTCGACAGCATCACCAGTATCTTCTGCACCTTCTTCGACAGCGTTACCAGCATCGTCTGCACCTTCTTCGATAGCATCACCAGCATCGTCTGCACCTTGCTCAGTACCCTCTACTCCTTCTTGGACTGTATCATCTACAGTATTAGGAGCTTCTGTCTGCTCTGCACAAGCTCCGAAAATTAAAGATAGAGCTACAAATAGTGGAACAGCGAAAGTTTTAATATTCATCATTAACAATTCAAAAAATTTAATTAGACTACTATGTGATACTCGATAATTGAGCTAGAGTCAAAGGAATTGTTTACTAAAGAAAAAAGCGACGATTCAAATCTAGGTAAGAACACTATCGCTTTATACCTCGTACTTCAAATTGTCAATTGCCAACGTTGTTTGCTTAATCACGTCCTACTTCGGCAAAAATTTCAGCTAATATATCACCTGCTCCTTGTGCTCGTAATTTCGCTGCTAAATCTTTACCTAATTGCTCTGATTCGTTTCGGTTACCGCTGACTGTATCTTTGATTAATTGTTTCCCATCCAGGCGGGCAACCATTCCTTTAAGCGTTAGGATATTATTTTCATCAATACTAGTATTTACACCAATTGGCACTTGACAACCGCCTTCTAGCTCTCGCAAAAACGCTCTTTCTGCTATGGTACGAGCGTTAGTATCCGCATCTTCAATCGCTTTTAAGATTGCCAAAATTTCTGCATCACCCTCACGACATTCAATGCCTAATGCCCCTTGTCCCACAGCATGAAGCGAAACTTCGGGCGATATATTTTGATGAATGCGATCGCTCATATTAAGTCTCTGCAATCCCGCTACAGCCAAGATAATCGCGTCATATTCTCCTGTATCCAGCTTTGCCAAACGAGTATTAACGTTACCGCGAATGTCTTTAAATTCAAGATGGGGAAAATGATGACGTAGCTGCGCCAAGCGTCTGAGGGAAGATGTGCCAATTACTGCACCTACGGGTAAAGTTTCTAATTTTTTATCTTTGTGCTTTTCGTGGACTACCAAACCATCAGCAGGATCGACTCTTTTGGTAACGCAGCCTAGCATTAATCCGGCTGGTAGGTTAGTCGGCAAATCTTTCAGAGAATGAACGGCAAAATCAGTTTGATTATTGAGCATTCCCTCTTCTAATTCTTTGGTGAATAATCCTTTGTCACCGATCTTTGCCAGAGGAACATCAAGAATTTTGTCGCCTTTGGTACTCATTTCCTCAACTTGAAATTCGATCTTGGGAAAATGTTTTTCTAATTCGGCTTTTACCCAGTAAGTTTGTACTAAAGCCAACTGGCTTTTACGAGTGCCGATGCGAACAGTACGCCGGTTAGTTTCAACAGTGGATGTCATAGTCATAGTAAGTATCTTAAAAAGTTTAATAAATCACTCGATCTAGGGTATCGCAGTTACCGATTGGTATTGATGAATTTTTGTTTTTCATTTGGAGGCTAAAAGTTAGAGACTGAGGATTAGTCAAGATTTTGACCACGTTTCAATTCTTAACTTCTGATTGCGTATTTAATAGATTGCCGATTAAACAGAAATTTATGCCAGAAGTCTATTACTCATAGCTTATTTTCCTACTATTCTAATTTTGGCGTTGGTGAATCAAGCTATGATTTTTAATCTTGTCATATTTTAATCAAATTAAAAATGCTAATAGCTATTAGCCCTTCGGGTTCAGCACTTCTTGAAACAGTTTCTTTAACGGGGGAAAGCTCCGCAAAGAAAGTGCTTCACTACAAAAGAAACATTTTGAGCAAGGAAACCCGTCGAGGAAACCTCGACAAGGGCGACGCGAAGGACGCGCCTGGAGGCGCTAATCCTTTAGGGCTTTAGTGCAAGTCTTGCTGTTGTAAGTCATACATCAAATCACCAACGCCAAAATTTTTATTGCTTTTTGCTTAACCTCGAAAATAATGAACTTATTCTGGACTAATAACTTTGCGCTTCCTCTCATTTTAGTTTCTCTGCTGGCTGTTTATGTCGCCTGGAATTTGGGTGCTAATGATGTCGCTAATTCAATGGGGACTTCGGTTGGCTCAAAAGCGATTACTTTAACTCAGGCAATTGTTGTGGCAGGAATTTTAGAGTTTACGGGGGCGGTGGTATTCGGCAAGCAGGTATCAGCGACATTAGCGACAAAAATTGCCAATCCTAGCTTATTTGTTGACACTCCTCAGACATTTTTAGTGGGGATGATTGCGGTGTTGCTCTCTTGTGGCATCTGGTTACAGATTGCTACTAGTCAAGGTTTACCCGTAGCTTCATCTCATGCAGTGGTAGGTGCGATCGCTGGATTTAGTTGGATAGCTATCGGCACCGAGGCGATCGCCTGGGGCAATCTGGGCATGATTTGTTTGGGTTGGATCGTTACTCCTATAATCAGCGCGATTGTAGCAGCTAGTTTATATAGCTTACTGCGTTACTGGTTATTTGAACAAGATAATATTTTACAGCAATTATTAGAATGGATTCCTTGGTTAAGCGCAGCTTTGGTTAGCGTTTTTGGCATTATTGTTTTGCCTACGCTAATTCACCTGCCAATTTTTAATTATGTTACCTTGCCCGAACAAACGATCGGCTTGGGTATTGGGCTATTGGCTACTGGGGGAATTACTTATTATGGGTGGAATCGATTTGAAACTTATCGGCAGCAAAAAATTGAGATTCGTATTTTAGAAAGAGTCATGGCAAAATTTCAAGTACTTAGTGCCTGTTTTGTGGCATTTGCCCATGGTTCAAACGATGTCGGTAACGCGATCGCGCCTTTGGCAGTTATTGTCTTTATTTTTAATACAAATGCAGTGCCGATTAGCAGTTTAGATATTCCTGTTTGGATTTTGCTGTTGGGTGGGTTGGGTATCGTTGCGGGTTTGGCAGTACAGGGGAAGAATGTAATTGCTACTGTGGGAGAAAATATTATTTCTTTAGTTCCCAGTACTGGTTTTTGTGCCGAAATTGCTACTGCTAGTACTATTTTGATTGCTTCTCGTATTGGTCTACCCGTTTCTACTTCTCATGCTTTAGTCGGTAGCGTAATTGGAATTGGTTTGCTGTCTCGTAATCAGGATGTGCGTTGGGAGACGATCAAGTCGGTAGTCTTGGCTTGGGTAGTTACTCTTCCTGTAGCCGCGATTTTAAGTGCGGTGATTTTTTCTTTGTTGTTATTGCTGCCTTGGTTTTGAGCGATTGTCAATCAAGATTGATAGCTGAACGGAAATGTTTTTACAGCGCGCAATGTGGTTTTAAAAAAGTCCCCTAAAAGATATGCTTTCTAGGTTATGGCTTCTTTGATTTATTCGTTGATTGGTCTTAGTTTCTCTGGCCAATCTTTAAGATAGTTTAATTTTTGCTCAAAATATAATAAGCACCCAATTTAAATTAGCTTTGGGTGCGGTATTTATAAGTCAGCTCTTTTATATATTTCGGCTGACGGTATTGACTTGTATATTTATTGTAACTAAATTTAAGTTATTTTGTTAAATACAATACAAGTTTATATTTTCTTTATGAGTAAGCAGATATACTCATATTGCCTATATCCAAAGTATAAAATCTGGCAGTCGCTCAATTTTAGATGCTCAAGCTGGCTGTAATTTATCTCTCAAGACAGACAGTCGGTTTGGCAAATTTCCGTAATATTATTGTAATTATTCTCAACTGAAACACAATTAATGTCTAGCTCAATTGAATTTAAGTTATTTGCTCCCTATAACAACAAAGTTAGTTTAAAAGGCAGCTTTTCCGACTGGTCAGAAATAGCGATGCAAAAAGACGAGCCCGGTTACTTTCGTACTTCAATTGAGCTAGAGGACGGGGTATATGAGTATAAATTTCGCGTCCAGTCTCAATCTTGGTTTTTAGAACCCGATGAATGGATTGACGTTAACGATCCTTATGCAACAGCGATCGCGGTTGAGAATCAAAATAGCATTGTTCAGGTTCAAGACGGCAAAAAAGTTGTCGATACTTACGCTTGGCAACATGATGACAAGCCTTTACCCAGTAATGAAGAGTTGGTCATCTACGAACTATTTGTCGGCGGTTTTGGTGGAGAAAGCGATCGCCAACAGGGTAGTTTTCAAGATGTTGTGAATAAATTAGACTATCTTTGTGAACTGGGAATTAATGCGATCGAACTAATGCCGATTACCCAATCGCCATGGGAGATGAGTTGGGGTTATACACCCCGTCACTATTTTGCCGTCAAGTCTAGTTACGGTTCAACCGCCGATTTAAAACATTTAATTGATGAATGTCATGGTAGAGGTATTCGAGTCTTGATGGACTTTATTTTTAATCATTCTGAGGCCGAAGCACCCCTAACTAAAATAAATTTTGACTACTGGTATAGTCGCGAACCCGATGACCCAGACAATAGCTGGGGTCCTGAATTTGACTACGAAAAGTACGACGAAAATTTAGAGATCAAACCTGCGTGGCAATTTATTGGTGATATAGTTCGGTTTTGGATTGAAGAATATCACATTGATGGTATTCGCTTTGATGCAGCCAAACAAATCGGCAACTATGATTTTATGTCTTGGATTACCCAGCAAGCTAGAGAAGCCGTTGCGAACAAACCATTTTTTAACACGGCTGAATATATTCCCGAAAATCCTGATTTGGTAGGATACGGTAGACCAATGGATGCTTGTTGGCATGAAAGTTTTTATCAACAGGTTTTAAAACATATCTGCGGTGATGGTTTCGCTTTGGAATCTCTCGAAGAGGTGATTGACTGTCAGCGTCAAGATTATGAAGGTGCTGCTAGCGTGATTAACTATATTACCAGCCACGATCATCAATATATTTTTGCCGAATTAGGGCAACGAGAGATTTTTGGCGATGAGGCCTACAAACGAGCCAAATTAGGTGCTGTTTTGCTATTAACTGCTGTTGGCGTACCTTTAGTTTGGATGGGTAATGAGTTTGGCGAATACAACTCAGAAGAAGAGGCCAAGCTTGATTGGAAATTATTAAAAAATGAAGATAATCAGAATTTATTAGGCTTTTATCGTGGTCTAATCGCCTTGAGAAAAGAAAACCACGCCTTACGTACTAGTAATATTGAATTTATCCATGAAGATCCTGAAAGTAAAGTTTTGGCTTATACGCGCTGGAATGATGAAGGTTCACGGGTGGTAGTTATCATCAACTTTTCCGCTAATTTCTTACAAGATTATCAGATTAACCATTGCCCTCAATCAGGTACTTGGCATGAATGGACACAAAATTATGATGTGGAGGCGCAGTCAGACAAGCTAGTTATCGATATTGGAGAATATGAGGCCAAGGTTTTGGTTCATAGGGATCGCTGACCAAACATTGAAGCGAACATTAAACATTTTGGTTTCAAGCCTCTGCCTTAAGAGATTGGCGAGGTTTAGGATAGGCTTTACGCCTACTTCCTTGTCCTATGAATGATAACGAAGTGTGTCCGTGATAGATAAATGTTAATGCGCTCAGTTTTTTTTAAATTTAATTTATTGAGTCTTCCAGGCTTTTTTGTTTAAAATTATGGTTAAGTCGATCTGGTCAGCCAAGAAAAATTGTTTAGATTTGTTTAACTGTTTCAGCATCAGCCTGTTTTTTATGCTTCATACCTTCCTGTATTTTTAATACCTCAGATTACAAAACAATAAAGTTTTAGTTCCAATAGCATTTTGTAGATGGTAAAAAGATCGATATGAGGACAGATTCAAATCGTGCTTCAAGCTTAATTGCACCTGTAGGAATAATCTTTCAACTTAGCGATGGAACTGTCCAAAGTTGTAATGCAGATGCTGCGATGATTCTGGGCTATACTGCCGAACAGGTTATGGCAACTAACTATCTGGAACTACCCTGGCAGACAATTCATCGTGATGGTTCACCTTTTCCGTTAGATACTCATCCGGCGATCGCCTCAATCAAAACAGGTCAGCCGTATTCTGAGGTTGAGATGGGGTTTTATCGACCAGATGGCAGCCTAGTTTGGCTGTGGTTAAGCTCTCAGCCAATATTTGAGACTAATAGTAGTCAACCTTATGGGGTAGTTACAACTATTCAAAAAATCGCTGATGAGCAAAGAGATTCGACTCAACTTGAAACCTATACATGGCAACCAGGTCGAGATTTTATTGCTTTAGCTAATGCTATTCCTGGAGTGATGTATTTGTTTGATGCGATCGCTAAAAAGAATATTTACGTCAATTCTCAAACCTACGAATTATTAGGCTATACTCGCGAGCAAGTCTTAGCAATGGGTGAAGATTTTATTTCCCAGGTAATGCATCCCGAAGATTTAGCTCTATTTCCCGCTCATTTGGCAAGGCTAGAAAACTTAAAGCCCAAAGAAGTGTCTAAGTTTGAATATCGAATGCGTCATCAAAATGGCGAATGGCGCTGGTTTGGTAGTCAAGAGCGAGTATATAGCCGTAATGCTCAAGGGGATACAGAGCAGATCTTAGGCATTGCCAAAGATATCAGCGATCGCAAACAAACTGAAGCGGAATTGGCTAAGCGTAACAGTATCTTGCAATCAATTGTCAGTGAAACCGCTGATTTTATTTTTATTAAAGATTTAGAGGGACGTTATGTCATAGCCAATCAAGCAACGGCGGACTTTTTTGATCTGACCATTGAGGAGATATTAGGCAAAGACGATACTGCCCTATTTGAGCCTGATGTTGCTCGGGTGATTAGGGAAATGGATCGAAGGGTAATGACGAGTGGAGAAACTATTGCTTTTGAAGAGAAAATAGCCGGGCGCAGAATGATACCGCGATCGCTGCTAACTAGCAAATGTCCTTGGCGTGATGATACAGGAAAGATTATTGGCGTGATTGCTATTTCTAGAGATATCACTGAGTTAAAACAATCACAACAGCAGCTCCAAGAAAACGAAGAATTACTGAGACTGGCACTGGCGAATGCTAAGGCAGGTTCTTGGAGCTGGGACATATTACAGAATGAAGTAATTTGGTCGCCAGAAAACTATGATTTGTACGGTATCGATCCGCAAATTAAGCCTTTGCAATATCAAGATTGGGAAAACTTGATAAATCCCGAGGATCTAGAGCGAACTAACCGAGAGGTAGCCAAGGTTTTGTCGGGAGAATCGGCGGAGTTTCGCACAGAATTTCGGATTATTCATCCCCAAAAAGGAGTTCGCTGGCTATTGGGAATTGGGGATGTTACCTGCAACGAAAACGGTGAAGCATTGCGCCTGAGCGGGCTTAATTTAGATATCAGCGATCGCCAACAAGCTGAAGTAGCTCTACGCCAAAGCAGGCAACAACTGAGAATCTTAGTGGATAGTCTGCCGATCTTTGCTGGATTTTTATCCACCGACGGCATAGTAATTGAAATTAATCAAACCGCATTAGATTCGATTACTTTACAACCAGAAGATATTTTAGATAAACCCTTTGCCGAAGTTTACTGGTGGTCTTACTCGCCTGAAATTCAAGCTAGGATAGATGACGCGATTAAACGTGCCGCAGCAAGAGAAACAGTCAGATTTGACATTATTGCTAAAGTAAGTGAAGAGAAATTTATTGTGACGGATTTTGGGATAGTTCCCAAATTTAATGCCCAAGGACAGGTTGAATACTTAGTTCCCTTCGGCATGGATGTAACCGATCGCGAAGCCAGCAAAACAGCTTTAAAACAAAGAGAATACGAACTAGAACTAATTACCGAAGTTATTCCACAACACATTTGGACGGCAACAATATTTGGCAAAATCGATTATATTAATCGACGCTGCCAGCAATATACGGGAGTTTCTTTAGAACAGATTCAACAATATGGTTGGGCATCAGTTGTTCATCCAGATGACTTGTATAACCTTAAAGGACAATGGATCGAGGCAATCAGGTTGGGTCAAAAATGCGATCTTGAGGTTCGTTTACGTAAAGCCGATGGCTCTTATTGTTGGTTTTTAAGTCGAGCCAGACCGCTACGCAATGAGGAAGGCACAATTATTAAGTGGTATGGTACAAATACCAGCATTGTCCGTATTAAAGAGCTAGAGGAAGAACTACGGCAACAAACCGAAGACTTAATTCGTGCCAACCAGCTTAAAGACGAATTTCTCGCGATCGTTTCTCATGAACTACGTACTCCTCTCAATCCTATTTTAGGTTGGTCACAGCTACTTGCTTCGGGCAGATTAAATGCCGAAAAAACAGCGGTGGGAATTGAGACAATTGAACGTAATGCTAAATTACAAAGCCAGCTAATCGAGGATCTGCTCGATGTTTCTCGTATTCTGCGAGGCAAACTAAATCTCAAAAAGACTCCGCTTAATCTAGAGGCGGTAATTAGATCGGCACTACAAACAATACAGTTGACAGCCGAAGCCAAATCAATCCAAGTTGAAACTGTGTTTGAACCTAACATCGGTTTGGTTTTAGGGGATGTTAGTCGATTACAGCAGATCATCTGGAATTTAGTGACCAATGCGATTAAATTTAGCTCATCAGGAGGACGAATAATTGTTAGGCTGGAACGTATTGGCGATCGCGTGCAGATTCAAGTCGAAGATATGGGTAGAGGAATTGAACCCGAGTTTTTACCTCATGTATTTGAACGTTTTCGTCAGAGCCAAAGCAGCAGCACTAGAGAGTATGGCGGTTTAGGCTTAGGGCTAGCTATTGTCCGCCACTTAACCGAACTACATAATGGAACAGTAGCAGTATCAAGTCCTGGTTTGGGTCAAGGGGCTACATTTAGCGTTAAACTACCATTGATGAACAAACCGACAATAAAGCAATTGGACAATACGTCAACCAACGAATCTATAGAACTCGATCGCTTTAGCGGAATTAAAATTTTAGTAGTAGAAGATGAAGTAGACTCACGGGATATATTGACCCTAGTTCTAGAACAAGAAGGAGCAACAGTAACCCCCGTAACCTCGGCAAAACAAGCTTTAGAGATCTTTGAGCAATCGGCTTTCGATTTAATAATTAGCGATATTGGTATGCCAGAAATGGATGGCTACAGTCTGCTGTCGCAAATTCGCCAACTTCCCCAGGGGAAAAACATCCCCGCGATCGCGCTTACTGCTTATGCGGGCGACATCGATCGACAACATTCTCTCAATGTTGGGTTTCAAGAGCATATTTGTAAACCGATCGATATTCCCAAGTTGATCGCTACTATTGTGCAATTAATTCAGTTAGGGTAGGGACGATTTCTAGCTGTTAGCTCTTTCAGCCCCCTAACCTTTCTCGCGCATTCACGGTTAAACCGCACCGAGGCCCTTGCGCCTTTCGTCGGCGCGGTGAGACAGTTGCGGTGGGCGGGTTCCCCGACATAAGCAAACTGTTGAACCCTTTAGGGGGTCGCTCGCCAAACTTAGGGGAATCAGCCCAGTACTTTAGCTAGTAGGTTGGGAAGCCACTGCGTTGCCCGTGCATGATTTGCGACGCGAAGCGGCTTGCCCGTGCATGATATGCCAATCGCGGATTCACGGATAAACCGCACTCCGCCCTTCGGTCTCGAAGCGGTATGCTTTAGCATTTGCCAATCACGGATTCACGGATAAATCGCACTCCGCCCTTCGGTCTCGAAGCTTATCCGTAATAGACTAACTTCGTGTCGCACTTATCGCACTGAGTGTACCCGATATTGGCTGACTCCCGCTTCTGGCAAAATTCTCTAACTTTTGCAAGATTTATAAGATGAATAATTCAGTTTAAAATTGAATAATATTTTGTTTAACAAATCTGTAAAAGTATATACGAGGCTAAGCTCGCTCGAGTCTTTAATTAATACCAAACAGTTTTGTTGTAGTGATAGTTTTGTTGAGGATTTAGCTATTCCAACTATTATTAATTATCTCATGAGAACATTTTATGATTATACGCAACCATCTTACGTTAGATTTGCCGTGCCGAGTTTTACCGAGCAAAAATCATCCAGAAGACATTGCGATCGCAATATTTTCTATGGCAGATTGAGAATATCTAAAACTATAAAACTTGGCTTTAACCATCATGATTGACGTTGAATGATTTTTAAAAACTTTTTTAATGGCTCAAAAACTTTTTCTGAAACTATATATCAGTGGCAATACACTGAGGAGTCGGCGGGCGATCGTTAACTTGCAGAAATTTTGCGATCGGGAACTGCCAGACAAAAGTGTTGTGGAAATTATTGATGTGATGAAGTTTCCTAAAATTGCCGAATTGGAGAAGATTTTAATTACACCAACTTTAGTTAAACTATCTCCTGAACCTCAAGAAAGGATCATTGGCGATCTATCTAATACCGAAGTTTTATCTCTGGTGCTAAATCTTCCTCATTGTCCATCAAAAACTAAGTAAAATTTGCGGGAAAATATTTACTGCGCTTTTCGGTTGAGTAGAACACACAAGTCACATTGTTCTGCTTGAGAAACTCTAAAAGCTATTAGCTAATCAACAATGTAGTCTATTAAGTATGAAAACAACTCTAAGTATAAATACTTGCCTTTGTGTAGCTAAATTGAATTTTCACTTAAAAAGTACTAAAATTTAATCAACGTTAGTAGTTTAATAACTAAAGCTTTAAGGTCAAATACTAAACCTATAAAAACAAAGCAATATGGTATTTTTTTTAAGTGTTTACTATTTCCTAAGCATCAAATTTTTAGCTTTATTTCTTCTCTAGCTTCCCCTTAATTATTGATATCACTATTGATTAAAAGTCAAGCATAAATATTATACTAATGAATCAATCTCAACAAGATTTACTAGCTAAAATAGCTACGGGAATTTCGGGTTTTGATGTATTCTCCGAAGGAGGATTACCAAAGGGAAGAACAACGCTAGTTGCTGGCACTGCGGGAAGCGGTAAAACGATTTTTTCTAGTCAATTTTTAATCGAAGGAATTAAACGAGGGGAAAACGGAGTTTTTGTAACATTTGAAGAACCACCCAAATCATTACGCAAAAATATGCTGGGTTTTGATTGGGATATTCAACAATGGGAAGCAGAGAATAAATGGATTTTTGTCGATGCTTCTCCTTTAGATCGCAATATGCCTTTAATTAGTGGTGAATACGATTTAGATCCCTTGATTTCCCGCCTTGAATACGCCATCACCAAGGTTAATGCTAAAAGAGTAGTCATGGATCCGTTGAGTTCAGTTTTTAGCTATGTACCAGACGTGTCTCAGGTTAGAGCTGTCTTATTCAAGCTAGCTCAGATTCTGAGAGAAATGGAAATTACGGCGATCTTCACTTGCGAACGCACTATCGATTATGGAGCAATTAGTCGCTATGGAATTGAAGAGTTTGTGGCTGATAATGTAATTATTATGCGCAATGCTTTGCTCGAAGACAAACGGCGACGTACTATTGAAATTCTTAAGTATCGGGGAGTCTCTCATCAACATGGCGAGTTCCCTTTTACGATTGTTCCCAATCAAGGCATTGTGGTAATCCCTTTTGCGACAGATGTTCTCAAAAGCAAATCTTCTAATCAGCGAATTACCACAGGAAACGAAGAACTCGATCGCATGTGTGGCGGAGGCTGGTTTCAAGGCTCAATAATTCTCGTATCGGGAGCAACGGGTACGGGTAAAACCCTCATGGCAACTGAATTTATCGGCGGAGGCATCAAAAACGATGAAAAATGTCTCTTGTTTGCCTTTGAAGAAAGTCACGAACAGCTTTTGCGCAATGCTTTGGGTTGGGGAATAGACTATGAACCAATGGAAATCGCAGGCAAATTTAAAATTATCTGTCGCTATCCCGAAACTATGGGACTAGAATCTCATTTTGTTAAGATGAAACAAGAGATCGAGCAATTTAAACCTCAACGGGTTGCAATTGACAGTATTTCTGCCTTAGAGCGAATTTCTAGCTCTAGAGGATTTCGCGAATTCTTACTTACCTTAAATATTTTGTTTAAAGAAAAAGGAATTACGACTTTGTGTACTGCTAGTACACCTAATTCACTGGAGAGTGATTCGATCACACAATCAAATATTTCTACCAATACAGATTTAATTATTCTCTTGCGTTATGTTGAAATATATGGCGAGATCAAGCGGGGGTTAGCAATTCTGAAGATGCGTGGTTCTAAACACGATCAAAAAATTCGTGAATTCTCGATCGATCAAGACGGTATGTTCATAGGTCAAGCATTTCGCAATATTGGGGGTATACTGTCAGGAAACTTGGCTTACATTAATGCTAACGGAATCGATCGCTTAGATGGCTTACAAACTGAGATATAACAAGTGCGATCGCAGAGTAACTAAAGATGAAAATGCCAGAAAAAATCAATAATTTACCAGCATCTTCACTCAAAACCACAGCAACCTCAAAAAATATTGAGGTGCTGATTCTAGCTGATTGTGTTTCAGTAGTAAACTCAATTGCCTTGGTTTTGGAGTCAGCCCAATTGCAGGTTAACTGGCAACAGGCAGTAAATCAAACTGAATATAGCGATCGCCTGAAGGCGCAATTAGATTTAATTCTCTGGGATGCCCATTCAACAGAAATAGAATTAACCGAAGCGATCGCACTTCTATCGGCTAAAGATGCAGACATCCCTTTAATAGTTGTCAACGGAGAATGTAACATTCCCGCAGCAATAGCAGCGATTAAAGCTGGAGCAACTGATTATATATCCTCAGAAGAATTCGACGAACGATTACCCCAGGCGATCGCCAAAGCGATTACCGAACCATCCTGGCTTTGTCTTCAGTTGATATGTGCAGCCCAAAGCGAACAACAACTGCAAAAACTAATTACCGAAAATCCTGATGGTATTTTGGTTGTCAACCAACAGGGTGTTGTCAGGTTTGTTAATCCTGCAGCCCTACAACTCTTAGGTAAAGACAGAGGCGAATTATTTGACCAGCCTTTTGGCTTTCCTGTAGTTAACGGTGATTTTTTAGAGGTAGATATTCCTTTGAGTTCAACCGAAATGCGGGTGGCTCAAATGCGCGTTAGTCAGATTCAATGGCAAGGTGCAAAAGCTTTTGTGGTTTCTTTACGAGATATAACTCAACTCAAGCAGGCAGAAGAAGATATTAGCCGACTTCTAGAAGAAGCTCAATCTGCCAGCCGCGCTAAAGATGAATTTTTGGCGATTTTGTCTCATGAATTGAGAACGCCTTTAAACCCGATTGTCGGTTGGTCACAACTACTAGTTAAGGGTGATCTGGCAGAATGTCAAATCAAAAAAGGTATAGAAATTATTCAACGTAACGCTCTGTTGCAAGCTCAATTAATTGGCGATATTTTAGATATCTCGCGAATTATTCAGGGCAAGCTCAAATTAAAGCCATCTTCTTTAGATTTAATTAAGATTATCAACAATGCTTTAGAAACGATAAGTTTGGCAGCACAAGCCAAATCAATTCAAATCAATACCGATTTAGATCCTAATGCTGCTTTAATTCAAGGAGATCCGACTCGTCTCCAGCAGGTGATTTGGAATTTGCTTTCTAATGCGGTTAAGTTTACGCCTAATGGTGGCAGGGTAGAAATTCGTTTGGCTTCTGTCAACACAGCAGTTCAACAAGAAAATAATTCTGAAACTAAATTATCTTTCCCTTATGCTCAAATTCAAATTAGCGATACAGGTAAAGGAATTACTCCAGAATTTCTCCCTTATGTCTTCGATTATTTTCGCCAGGCAGAAAGCACCAAAAGTAGAACTGAAGGTGGATTAGGATTAGGACTAGCAATTGTGCGTCGTTTGGTTGAACTGCATGGAGGGGAAGTAACTGTAAGCAGTTCAGGGTTAGGATGGGGAGCAACTTTTACCATTACTCTGCCAATACTCAACAACCAAAATCAAACAACAGCACAAAATCTCGCTCGCCATTCAGAAAATTTTGATGGGGTCAAGTTCCTCGTGGTAGATGACAATGATAGTTCTAGAGATTTGTTAGTTTTAATCTTAGAAACCGAAGGTGCAGAGGCTAAAAGCGTGGCATCAGCAACAGAAGCCTTGAAAGTCGTCGAACAGTTTTCTCCCCAGATATTAATCAGTGATATTGGTATGCCCGATATGGATGGCTATGAGTTAATTCAAAGAATCAAAGCATTACCCTCAATGGCAAATATAAGAGCGATCGCTATCAGTGGTTACGCCTCAGAACCAGATCGCCAAAAAAGCCTAGCATCAGGATTCGATCTTCATCTCAATAAACCGATTGACGTTGATACCTTTATTCAAACTGTTACTCAATTAATAAAAATCGATTAAATTCTCTTGCCAACTCTACTACTTACTACTTGCTACTTGCTACTTATAAGCCAATAGTTGAGCACACGTCTTTTGAGGAAACCTCAAAAGCTCGTGATGTCCGTTTTGTGTCCTAATCTAATTTTGTACGGCTATAATTCTTGGCTTTGTTGAATATTGTCCCGTTCAATTATTTGATACTTCATTGAAACATAAGAAATTGTACTTAAACACAAGATAAATCCTGTAAAAATTGCGGTACTAGTAGCAATTTTTCGATAACGGCTATCGCCTGCTATTTTTTGCAATAATTTTTGCAGCGGGGTTTTTTTTGGTGATAACTTGCTGCTTGATTGGCGAATATTTTGTAGCCGTTGCTTTTCGAGCAATTTATCAATACGTTCTGGTGTAATGTTTTCTAGTCTTTCTTCTTGGAGAGCTTCAACTCTTTCTCTTAATACAATTAAATTAGCAATTTTATATTTAAAATTAGCAAGATGAACTAAAATTTCGTCTAAATCATTGACCAAAGAATCTAATTCCGATTCTACCGCTTCTATTTGCGATCGCGAAGCATTCCCAAAGGTCTTGTACTCCAATGGACGTAATCGTGAATCGACAATACGTGAATCAAGATAACTTTTACAAGACATCTCAACTTCCAATAACTTTGCCTGTTTTTTTAAACGTTCCACTCTATCTGGTAACGCATTCAATTTATCTTGGGTTTGATTGGCTTCTTTGGCAAATGGAAGACAAAGTTCAATAAGAGGAATTAAATTGGCGATTTGACGTTGAATATTTTTTTGGCTGGTTTCTTTCATTGCTTTGTGTACTTATAACATTAGACATTGAGCATTAAACATTAAATATTTTACCTGGACGAGTGTTTGGCCCAGGGTTATCTCAGATGTTGGATTTTATGTCTTTATGTATGTCTTCATGTTCTAAACTAACTTTGATTTGTGAACTCGCTACACTGTGATCTCGATCGCCATAGTCAAATCTTTTTTTTTGTTTATTGAATTGAAGTACGTTTTTGCGACGATTTGATTTTTTGTGTCGAACTTGAGGCGCACTTGCTAATATGACAATTGCTATGGCACTACCAGTTTCACTATTTGTATTGTAAATGAATCGATTGACCTGTACTTGGGTAATGTCTTGAATCAACTGTTCCATTTTCGGTTTGATCGCAGCATCTAATAAAGTACGAACCTGATCTAAGTTAACAGTAGATGTGGCTGCGCCTCTTAAAGTCTGCTCGACAGCAGTTATCACATCCTCAAAAAAGATAATCAATTTCCTGTCGAATAAATGGCAATCGACTCGGCTGGCTCGGTGAGAAAACTGGATATAATACAGAGAATTAATTTTTTGGGCTATTTCTCGTTCTAATTGTCCAACTGTAGGGTAAGAATTTATTTGGCGCTCGAAACTCATAACTCTAAATTGATAATTTTGCTCCTGGTAAAAATAACTAAAACTACATCGATACTAATCTCTTTTAGCCATGAAAATGTATCAAAAATTTATTTGTCGTCAATGCAGGAATAAACTTAATTTAAGTTTAGATTAATCAGCTCAGCGGCAGATAACATCCCTATTTGGATATAGATAATTTAAGTATTTATTAACTAGTGACTTAAGACTAAAAAGTGGCAATCGTATCACCTTAAATATCAAATTCTATTAGTCGATATTAAAAAAACTTACCATTTCTATTCACTAAAATTAATATTATTTGCCTATCTTTTGAAGGATGAATTTTTTAGGCAATTGTTATTTAATACAAGTAAGTTTATTTACCGATATTTAACTAACTTAATTCTTTAACTATGTCATCATCCTCAGCCATCAAATCCACTTGGGGGAAATTTTTAACCAAACAAGCAGCGGAGACGACAGTAACCAAGCTGAAAGAAGCTGGTATTAAGCCAGAAAAAATTGTCGTCGAAACTGAAAACTTTCAAGAGCCAGTTCAATTAGAAGATACGGAAGCGATCTCCAATCTCAAAGCAGGCGCGATCGCAGGAGCAGTATTAGGAGCTTTAATTGGTTTATCTATTAGCTTAGTTCTGACTAATTTTGCTGACTTGGGATTAGCTGCAATCAGTAATTTTCGACCAATACACTACTTTTCGCCTGTTATGGGTGCAATAGTTGGTGCTGCGGGAATGAGTTTAATTTCGGGTTTAAGTGGTGCTAGCGTACTTAAAGCTAATGCTGGCAAAAATGAACATACTGAAACTAAAAAATATTTGGTCGTGGTTGAAGGAACAGCAGCAGAAATATCCCTCACCAGAGAAATTATTGCCCAACAGGGCGGTGTAGTTGAAGAAGCAGATAGACGGTAACTAGAGGTGCAGGGCAATACTGTTCGGTTAGTCGCTACATTTTGTCCGCCCCCTAAATCCCCCAACTCTAGGGGACTTATTTAAATCTGGCTCCCCCAATTTTGGGGGCTGGGGGGCTTAAGCGAACGTTATTGTACCAATTATGGAAACAACCTTAGAACTACGTTGGTTTGTCGCAGGAATGCCATCAGTAGTAGTGCAGCGTTGGTTTAAACTTGAATGCCCAGGGGAATTACTTGAGGATGAACCTGACAGAGAAGATTTATATGCCGAGCAAAATCTGCCTAGCGATCGCCTTAAAGCCTGTTTATTTCGTACCGTAGATCCCGAAGCAGTTAATCTTAAATTACGTCAAGGAAATTTAGAACTGAAGCTGAGACAGCAAGAACTGGGAATTTATCAATTTGGTCAGATTGACGATTCAGCTATTTGGTCAGGCAAGATCGAACAGTGGTGTAAATATAGTCAACAGGATTTACAAGACTCTAATTTACTTACTGCTGATTTAGTGAATCAAACGAGTTGGCTTTCTGTTCATAAGCGGCGCGAGCAAAAAACATATCGCAACGTAAAAATAGAGTTAACCGACTTAAAGGTTAAAAGCGATCGCTGGTGGAGTATCGCTTTTGAAATGGCTCTAGATAGTAAAAACCAGTTGAGTGAACAGCATCTACGAGAAGTAGTAGAACAGGCTGCGAGAAGTTATCAAGGGGCAAAATTGTTGAGCCATAATTCCTACAGCTATAGCAGTTGGCAAAATCAATTTACGACGCTTGACTAGTTTGATAATTCAACTAAAGCTAAAAGCTTCGCATTTTAAACATTAACTGGTTCTGTATATCCTTGAATATATTCAGGCTCAAATTGACGCAATAATTTCGTAGCTTGACGAATTGTACTATCTGTTCCTTGGATAATAAGAATATACTGCCCCGCATTGAGACGATTACGATAGGTTAAAGCATCTCCGCTGCCTACTGTTAAGCCAACACCACCGCCGACAATAATCGCGCCTAGTAATCCAGAAGCTGCACCCAAAATACCACCAATAATATGTTCGGTAATAGAATTGGTAAAAGAAAAAAGTTCGATACCAGTGAGTACATTAAATACGTATCCCGCAACAAAACCAAATGGAACTAATCCATAAGCCAGCTTTTTGGCTCTTTTGCCAGCCTGTTGATTAGGATCGATTAAGCCAAATTGATCGGCACTCTGATAGCCTTCTCCCAGAATAGTAACTTTGTCTTCTGGGATACCCTCCTGACGTACAATAGAGGACGCTTCTTCAGCCTGTTGTTTGTCTGCTAAAACTGTAACTAAATAATTCATGATAATTTTAATTAAATGAAGTTTTGATGGGCAATGCGTTTGTCTCGGCTGCAAATAGAAACTACTTAAAAGCTAAGAGCTAATGGCTAAGAGCTAATAGTCAATAACTACGAACAGTATTATTTTGTATGTCATTACTTAAATCAGCAATGCCAATTTTTGCGGTTAAAAGCTGTGGTTGTTTTTGATTTAGTATAGTTAGGTATTGTTGTTCTAATTGTTGTGCCACACCATCCCAGCTAAACATCGATTCGACTCTTTTGCGGGCATCTTTTTCTAATTGTCTACTCCAGGCTGGATAGGATAGTACTCGGTTAATCGCTTGAGCAAAAGCCTTTTCGTCTTGTGGTGGCACTAATAATCCAGTTAGTTCGTTAATTACGGTAAATTTCAAACCTCCAACCTCAGAAACTATAGCTGGCGTGCTACAAGCCATTGCTTCAATTGCTACCAAGCCAAAAGGTTCGTAATGACTGGGAACAACGCAGACATCTGCTGCTGCATAATAATAAGTTAAGTCTGTGTGTTCGATACGTCCAGCAAAAGTAGTTATTTCCTCTAACCCCAATTCTTTGACGATAGCTTCTATTCGTTCTCTTTCTTTGCCGTCTTTTCTGTCTGGGGTACTGCCGCCAACTATAATTAATTTTAAATCGGGATGTAGCTTTACTTCTTTGCAGCCTACCGCTCTTACTAGAGTTTCAATACCTTTACGCGGATCGAATCGTCCTACGTATAAAATAACTTTGGCTTCTGGCTTGATATTCAATTTGACTCTGCTATCTAGTCGAGAAACGCTACCAAAACTTTCAACGTCAGTACCGCAGGGAATTACGGTAATATTCCCTTGTTCTGATAGAAGCGATCGCATATGTTCTTTCTCTTGTGGAGAAGTAGCAACTATCATATCGGCAGTTTCTAAACATTGCTTTTCTATTTCTAAGCGAGTTTGCGAAATTTCAGGTATTTTGTTAACTGATTTATATTTAACCGCACCTAAAGAGTGATATGTATGCACAAGCTTGCTTTGCTGCCGTTTTTTTAACTCCATTCCTACCCAAGCAGAAAGCCAGTAGTTGGTATGAATTAGAGGATAAATAGTTTCTTGCTGTTCTTGAAATTCTAAGAAAGCTGTGACAAATTCTGGTAAATACTGGAAAATATTTTGTCTTTTAATGAATACTGGTGAACCTGCATTTAAACGTATCGTACGACAGTTAGGACCATGCTCGACAATCTTTGCTTGCTCCTCACTACTGCGACGGGTGAACATATCTACTTGCCAACCCAAACGCGCCAGGGCTTCTCCTACTTTCCTAACATATACATTCTGTCCCCCGGCTTCTTCCTTTCCAATGTCAATAGCTGGATCGCCGTGAACCGAGATAAGAGCAATTTTTCTTTTATTGTTAGGTAACATAACCTTGGCATTATTTGTGGTCTATTTAATAATCGATGTTCTAATATAGCAACTTCACTAAAGCTGAGAAATAATCTACAACAATTAAACTTCACAACCAGTATCTTTAGAGACTAATTTTTTTTTGCCCAAATAGAACTACTATCTTTGAAGTTATTAAAATTCGCCAAAATATACATCTTTCTTGAGTCGTAGTTTGCTCGATTAATCTACTTATCTGGGAAACCAGCCGAAAAAATCGTATTTACCGAACTAAAATTCTAGGTAATTTTTATTTGTTCGCTCTAAACTTAATATATATATATATAAATATCGTTCATTTCTCTAACTGAAAAATAGAGAGACGGAAGTAAGGAATAGCTCCTGAAGGAACGCGCCTCGCGATTATTTGTTATTACAATTGGAGGCGAAAATTATGAAATTACGTTATCGCGGAATAGACTACGACTATAACCCACCAACGGTTACGTTTGCAGAAGGAAAGGTAGCAGGAAAATATCGGGGACTAGATTGGCGTCACCATAATTTGAAGACTAACCTAACACTTCAACCAAAATTTAATTTAACTTATCGGGGCGTGCCATACTACAGCCAACCTGTATCTGCACCGTTAGGAAAATCCAATGTTACTCTGGAAAAGCGCGATCGCAATTTAGGCGTAAATTAAAAGAAACTGGTTAGTAATAACCATAATTTCTTACTACGCCATCTATACAAGAAAATAGGTTAAGGTTAGTTGATTATTAGTTTTGATTGATTAAATTAAACAGCGAAACAGTTTGTATTTTGCTCCGTAACTGGGGCAATTTTCCATACATATTCTATCTTAAGGATGAATAGCGATCGCGCTTACTTTCTCTAGTATGTAAATAACTAAATTACTTCTATTAGCGAAGTAAAATATTACACACCAGAGGAATTATAGATGATTTTAATCAAGTTACTTTTAATATTATCTTTAAGCATTGTCGGAAATACTGTTATCAATCTAGTCACTATTAAAAAACAGCATTTATTTCACTCCACGGCAATTGCTCGTTTTATTGGCAAAAATCGCCTCTGAGTTAGAAGAAGATTTGAATTTGACCCCTGGAGGCAAATACTACAGCCCGGTTGAGTACACTAATATTAATCAATTTAGATAATGAGCTACAAATTGAAGGGCAAAGAATCTGTATCGACAGGAATCAAAAGAATTGCCTCAGAACAAACAAAAAAAGCAATTACGGAATTAACTTGTACTGGTAAGCTTGGGGTTGATGAAGCAGTCCATCAAGCTCGCACACGGTTGAAAAAAACGAGAGCAGTGCTTCGCTTAGTACGATATAGCCTCCCTCCCTCGATTTATGAACAAAACAATCAGTCCTTTCGAGATATAGGACGTAATTTATCGAAGTTAAGAGATAGCAAGGTTGGGATCAAAACTTTGGACAATTTAATCGCCCATGCCGATCCATTTTCTCCAGAGTTGTTTAGCAATATTCGTCGAGAACTTTATGTTGATTATCGCCAAGAGTATCAGCGTGTTGTGGATGGCGATGTGTTGAGCTTGGTTAAAAATGAATTAAAAGATGCCCAAGACGACATTAATAATTGGACAATTAAGTCGAACAGTTGGTCAGCAGTCGATCAAAGTTTAAACCGAGTTTACGCTCGCGGTTACAAAGATTTAGCTAAAGTTATATCTAAACCAACAGCAGAAAATTTTCACGAATGGCGTAAGCGAGTTAAATATCTCCGCTATCAATTACAAGTTATTAATCCTATCTGGAAGGATTTAGTTCAAACATGGGTTGAGCAAACTCATGTTTTATCTAATTATCTGGGTGAAGATCATGATTTGGCAGTATTAAAAGAGTTTGTTTCTAGTCAACCAAAAAGATTTGATCGCGATCGCGAATTAGACTTTTTAATTCCTTTGATCGAACGCCGCCAGAAAGAACTACGAACAGCAGCAATATCTTTGGGTAAAAAGATTTATACCGAAAAGCCGAAAAACTTTGCTCGTCGCTTAGGTAATTACTGGCAGGTTTGGCAAGAAGATAATCAAAAGGTTGCTCGCTGAGAAAATTGGATTATATATATAAGGCGTTGCTGATTTAAGTATTGTTTTTAGCTATAGGCTATTAGCCCTTCGGGTTCGACAGTAGTAGTACCACTTCTAGGCTAAAGTACTGGGTTGATTCCCCCAAGCTTGGGGGTTAGGGGGCTAAAAAAATTTTCAATACCCAACAAATTAATCTAGACGTATTAGTAGGTTAAGTTTCGTGCATCAAGCCAACGATTAAAAGATTTCTGTTGGCGTTTGACTATCGTTCTAACGCCACTTGCAGAAGACGGAGGATACCTCCGCGTCGCGAAGCAAGTCCTTCGGACTCAGCTAGTCCTTTAGGGCATATCATGCACGGGCAACCCAGTGGCTCCCCTACCTACTAAGTCTTTGATTATTTTTGAGAAATGGTATTAGATTCGACATTTTTTGGTGATATTTGGTTAGTTTCACCAAAACCTTCGCTGTGGAAAACTTTGACAATTTTCAGCGCAAGTATATCAAAAGAGAGAGACAGTAGCAAATTCGCGACCTTACAATTGTCTTAAAGCCACTTAAAAATAAACATTTTTAACTAGCACTACTAAACTTTAATGATACAAATTAACCAGTCCCCTAATCTTCAAGGTCGGCTGATCTATAAAAAACAGGATATTTGATGAATATTTGTATTTGTTGTCACGATCATTTACTGAGACATATAAATCATCATCGAGTTTATTGGTTTTGTCCTAGCTGTCATCAAGAAATGCCTAATATTGAGGAATTAAATTTTGATGGATTAAATCTGACTAGTAAGCTTAAAATAGCAAAATTAAAGCTGAAAAAGTCCGAATTAATTTCAAATATTCAATCAATTAAACATTTAATTAATTAGCATTGGACAGAATACAAGAGTCAAAAATTTCTATTGCAAAATGGTTTTACAACCTTTTTATACAACTAATTATTTACCCAAGTATTTGGGTTGCCGCTGCGATCGCTTTTTTGGGAATATACGTTCAAAAAATATTAGGATTAACTCATAACTGGCAGCCAATTGCTTTAATATTTGTAACCGCCTTAATTCCTTATAATTTAGATCGTATTTTTGATTCTTATTTTCAAGAGATACCTGATGCCAAAGCGCAGTTATTTTTCCGCCAGTCTTGTATTTGGGCTTTATTGTTGATGGCGATCGCAGCTACCATTGGCTTGCTTATCTATGCACCTTTAAGAGTTAGATATGTGAGTATTGCGGGAATTATTCCCTTACTTTACGGCATACCTTTGTTCCCTAGGAAAGATCAATTTGCCTGGCGATGGTATCGCTTAAAAGATATTCCTGGTTCAAAAGCTTGGATTGTCGGCAGTGTCTTAACTTATGCTGTTATTGCCCTACCTCTAGCTTATACTGATGCTCAATTCGATTTAGTTACAGCTTTGACAAGTCTATTTATGTTTGTCTTTATTGTGACTAATTCTCATACTTTTGATATTCGAGATGTAGAATCCGATAGCCAAAAAGGAGTAGTTACTTTGCCAATTATGGTGGGAATTAGAGGAACAAAAATTATCTTGATGGGAATGAATTTATTAATGTTGCTAACTATAATTGGTGCTTGGATTGCCAATGTTTTTCCCTATGAGCCAGAAATTATTATTGCTACATTAGTCAATCTTACTTATGTTTGGCTGGTAAATATCGATACGCCTCGTTGGGTTTATAGTATTTTAATTGAAGGCTGTTTGTTTGTGCCACCACTAGTTAAATGGGCGATTAAGACAATACCTTTCAATTAAATTTTTTATTTACCTGGCGGATATCTTGTTCTTCTAAAACAATAGTTGTCTCTGCACCTACTCGTCCAAACTCAGGTTTTGCTCCTTGGCTCATTTCGATAGTATATGACCAGAAGTTATCTTGCTTTTGAATAGATTTAACCTTACCACTTCCGCCGATAAAGCTAACTATTTGATTGCATTTGAATTTAGGTTGATTTAAACAATTGATACTCATAATTATTCTGGTCTCAAAAATAACCAACTAATAAAGAAAAATGAAGCCGTAAAAAGTTGAATCAAATCTATAGCGGAAATATAGCCGTCAGCTAAAGATGCAATGCTGCGATCGCTTATACCAAATACCCAAGAACTTGTTCCTAATACCCAAATACCTCTTTTTAAAGTTTGAGGAAAATTTTCTCCGTTTTTCTGTTTACTCATCTAGTTAATATTGGAATTGTCTAAAAAAATTGTGTAAAGCTCTTGGTTTTAATAGGTTAAGCGGTTGGTTTTAAGCAATTAGAACCTAACTTTAACCTAACGTTTTATTATTGCTGGAGATACAAAAGACTTAGCTTGTTCGCTACTAATTAAACTCCAACCATTCTGACGTAAATGCTGGAAAGTTGCCCAACCTTTTGAACCTTTAGGTATTTGATGATCTGGTACAGCATGAGGAGTGGCTTTATACACTTTCCAAGGCTGATGAGGATATTCTCTCAAATGAAGTGCCATGTTTAATTGGTTTTCTTTGCATGGTAGCCAGCACATTTCTTTCATGACTTAAAGTTGCTCCTAGTTTTTTGTATTTACAATCATGCTATTTATTTTTTTTTGATAATTTATCTATCAAAAGTTTAATCTTACAAATTGTAAAGTGACTGTTAAATTTGATGCTAAATAGGGGCAATCAGTAGCATTATATACAAGAAAAATTTCAAGCAAAACTATTGATAATTATTGATTATTTAAAAACTGCGACTAAGTCAGTTTAACTGATTTAATTATCATTTGGATGCAGTCAAGGTACGTGCAACTTGTGATAGCAACTCGTCAATTTCAATCGGCTTGTAAATTATCCCGTTAGCACCAGCCGCGATCGCTCGATCGTAGTCGGTGCATTTATCGGCTGTAACAAAATAAATCGGGATTAATGGTAAGTTATCATCTTCTCGTAGTTGCTGAACTACCTCATATCCATCCATTTTGGGCATCATTACATCTAAAAAAATGAGGTCTGGCTGATAGCTTTTAACTCGATCAAGAGCTATTTCTCCGCTATCTGCTGTTTTTACCCTGTATCCTTGATTCTCAAGAATTAACTGCATTAAATATAAATTATCCGTGGAATCATCTACTACTAAAATACATTTTTCTTGTTTATATCGCGTTACGCCCATTTTTCAAACTTGTCTGCATATCTTTATTCTTACTAACTTATTTTACAAAAACCCAATCTAGTTATATGTCTACCTAATGATAGAATCTAAAACTAAAGCATTAGGTTTATAAATACTTAAAAAAATAAGCTGCTTTAGATGATTAATTGGTGTTCAAAGCAATATTGCGTAGGTATTTTGCTCAATTATATTTCAATTATATTATTGTGCCGATCGCAGCAACACAAACGCTTTAATCCACAGCAGAAAATCGATTGACAATTGGGCTGGCTCTAATCGATGATTTGATCGCTAAAATCGATTAATAATTGCATATTATCAATCATAATATTTCTCAAATCTTGAGTCAGAGGAAGTACTCCTTGTGCGCCAAACCACTCCTCAAAAATGGTGACGTATTCGGGTTTGTCATTTAAAAACCCCTGCATAAATTCAACTAAAGTATAGTTAACGGTATTTAAAAACTGAGAATTATTTTCTGGTACCATACAACCAATTCCTTCACGAGAATAATCCCCGACTATTTGAAAGTCTTCAGGATTAGGAATATTGCTTAACCAGGTTTCCAGTAGAAGTCCATCTGAGGCAAAAGCATCAATTTCATCCTGTCGTAATGCTTCATACCCAGCCGCACGATCTTTTACTATAACCATCTCCGCTAAGGGTTGGACGCGTCTAATGGTTTGTTCGTTAGTAGTTTTGGCTAAAGCCCCGATACGTCGATCCACTAAAGAGTCAGCATCCCAAAAATTATTACCTTTTTTAGTTAATAGCCTTGTTCCTGTAGAACTATAGCTAAAGGAAAAATCCACGACGCGATCGCGTTTCCAGGTAAAACTACTCGCATCGCAAACAATGTCAACCTCACCGTCGATCAATTTAGGCAGACGTTCTTTAGGCTCTAAGGCAACTAATTCTAGTTTAATTTCTCGGTCGTATTCCTCTTCTAGCTGATTGGTAATTAATTGCAAAATATCAATTGAATAGCCGACTAACTCACCCTCGGCATTGCGATAGGCAAAAGGTAAAGCATCTTTACTCGTACCAGCAGTCAATTTTCCAGTACGAGCAATTTTTTCGGCTACCGTTTCGGCAACAGCATGAGGAATAATGCCAATTAACAGACTTAAACTAAAGAGAGAAATAGCCGTTTTGTTCGCCCATAAATATCGCAACATAAATTTTGCCTAGCTTCAATTAAGTTCGTTAACAGTGTTAAGCCAAAAATCGTAAATTGACCAGTTTAATCACTGTTATTTAAGATTTTCTCCAAAAAATATTATTATTTGTTAATAACTAACCAAACTAAGCTTGTGACTCGAATTTTTCTGGCGATCGCTTCGGTATTGGGCGGTATCTCCGTCATTTTAGGTGCGTTTGCTAGTCATGCCTTAAAAGAGCGATTGAGCGATCGCGCTCTAGAAATCTGGGAGACTGGAACTAAATACCAGATGTATCATGCCCTGGCTCTAATCTTAATTGCCTTACTTATAACCCGTTTGCCTACTTCAACATCTTTATTAGTCGCGGGATATGCTTTTATTGCGGGAATATTGCTCTTTTGCGGTAGTCTATATGCCCTAAGTCTCAGCGGCATAAAATGGCTCGGTGCGATTACCCCTTTGGGCGGAGTAGCATTTATTATCGGCTGGATTTGTTTAGCAGTTGCAGCTTGGGGAATTGAGTAAAAGAATAGTTAAGCCAGCCCTAAGAAAGAATTATGAGTAAACTTGGTTAAAACTAGCGGTAAAATCTTACATAGCTTATTAATCAGACCATGTATTTTTTAATTCTTCAAAATTTATAACCGACTGAATTTATAGCTTAAATATTTATTATGCGTATTGCCTTATTTACAGAAACGTTTTTACCCAAGGTTGATGGAATTGTCACTCGCCTACGCCATACCATCGAGCATCTTGAACGTAACGGCGATCGCGTTTTGGTAGTTGCTCCAGAAGGAGGCTTGACAGAATATAAAGGAGCGAAAATTTATGGCGTACCTGGTATGCCGTTACCTTTGTATCCTGAACTAAAATTAGCCTTGCCTCCCATTGGAACTAAAAATGCCATCGAAGAATTTCAACCAGACCTAATTCATGTGGTAAATCCCGCCTTTTTAGGGGTAGGAGGCATCTACTATGCCAAAATAATGAATATTCCCCTAGTTGCTTCTTATCATACCCATTTGCCCCAATATCTCCAGCATTACGGTTTAGGAGCATTAGAAGGGCTGCTGTGGGAATTATTAAAGGCTGCTCATAATAAAGCGCGGTTAAATCTCTGCACCTCTAGCGTGATGGTTACAGAGTTGATTACTCATGGTATCGAAAGGGTAGATCTTTGGCAGCGAGGCGTAGATACAGAAATGTTCCAACCCCATTTAGCCTCGACACAGATGCGATCGCGTTTATCACAGGGCAACCCTGACGCTCCCTTGTTGCTTTACGTCGGTAGAGTTTCGGCCGAAAAACAAATCGATCAAATCAAGCCTGTATTAGAAGCAATTCCCCAAGCACATTTGGCAATTGTCGGAGATGGACCAAATCGAGAAGCATTAAAAACTCATTTTGCTGGAACAAAAACTCATTTTGTGGGCTATCTTCAAGGATTAGAATTAGCGTCTGCTTTTGCATCTGCCGATGCTTTTGTCTTCCCCTCCCGCACCGAAACTTTGGGTTTAGTCTTACTAGAAGCAATGGCCGCTGGCTGTCCTGTAGTAGCGGCTCGTTCGGGTGGTATTCCTGATATTGTGACTAATGGTGTAAACGGCTATTTGTTTGAACCAGACGATCCTGATGGTGCAATTACCGCCACCAAGTCTTTATTAGAAGCTACCCAAGCTAGAGAAGAATTACGCCGTAATGCCCGCAGCGAAGCAGAGCAATGGGGTTGGGCTGCTGCAACCAAACAGCTACAGAGCTATTACCGCAACGTATTAAATGCCAAGTACAGCATTTCTGCTGCCTGAACTACTCCTCAAAGGATCGTGCTGGTTTGCTAATTGAGATTGTGCCAAGGTGGCGAGGTAAAGGAAAGATAAATGTCGATTTTTGAATTACATGACTGTAGCTTTAATTATACCCTCATCGGCGATCGCCAAAAACCGATAATCTTGTGGCTTCATGGTTTTATGGGTAACTGTCATGAATTCTTAGCAGTAATTAATCGCCTATCAAAATTTTGTTGTTTAGTAGTCGATTTGCCAGGTCATGGTCAAACAAAAGTTGGGCAAGATGCTGATTACCAAATGCCTAATACCGCCCTAGGATTGATTGGATTACTAGAAGCATTGGCGATCGAGCAGTGTTGGTTAGTTGGCTATTCTCTGGGCGGGAGGATTGCACTTTATCTAAGCGTTTTTTTTCCTCAATATTTTCAGGGAGTTATTTTGGAATCTGCTTCCCCAGGATTAGAGACTCAATCAGAACGCGATCGCCGAATTGAACGGGACTTAAAGCTAGCCAAACAGCTTGAATCTATGGATTTGGCTCAGTTTCTCCAGCAATGGTATGCCAATCCTTTATTTAGATCTTTGGTGCAACATCCTCATTACCACCAGGCGATCGTCATCAGGTTAAAAAATGACCCTTTAAAGCTCGCTAAATCTTTACGCCTAATCGGCTTGGGAATGCAGCCTTCACTGTGGAGTTATCTGGCGGAAGTTCAAATACCTGTGTTACTAATTGTCGGTGCGCTAGACGCAAAATTTAGGGAGATTAATCAACAGATGGCTAGTTTATGTCCTCAAGCAAGTTTGAATGTAGTTGAAAATAGCGGACATAATGTTCATTTTGAACAGCCAGCCCAGTTTGCCAACTTAATAAATCAGATCTTGCTGTATAAAAGTCCCCGTGCATGACTATTCAACCATCACTATCATTGTCGCAAATTCCGGCTAATAGTTTACAGCTCGACAGTGTCTTTACGGAAATTTTTAAGCAGCTTCGTACCCTCACAACAGAAGAAGAGACGCTACAGGCTGGAGTTGAGATCGTACATCAAATTTTGATCAGGCGATCGCGCTGTAGTCTATAGTTTGCAGTCAGATTCATATTGTAAAATTGTCGCTGAAGCCATAACTGCTGGCTATAGTGAAACTTTGGGGGCAACAATTAAAGATCCCTGTTTCCAGGCGGGATATATTGAAAAATATCGCCAGGGAAGAGTTCGAGCAATTACTGATATTTATCAATCGGGAATTGATCCTTGTCATATTGAAAATCTGGAAAAGATTGAGCTTAAATCTAATTTAGTCGTGCCAATAGTTCGCCAAGATAATTCTCTGTATGGACTATTGGTAATGCATCAATGTTCGGGAAAACGCTTGTGGCAGCAATCAGAAGTAGAATTTGTACTCCAGGTAGCAAATTGGCTTATGGCGCAAATATCTCAGCAACAGGCACGCTTAGATTTAGCATCTCGGCTGGAGAATATTCAGCAAGCTCAGGAAATAGTTGCTGCTGCCGTTCAAAAAATACATAGTGCCACAACAAGCTCAGAAGTATTGCAGCAGGGGGTAGATCGCGCAAGAGAAATCTTAAACTGCGATCGCGTTGTGGTCTATTGTTTGCAAGACCAAAGTATGGGAGAAATTGTCTGTGAGGCTACCGTCTCTGCTTTAGCCCCAATTTTGGGCAGCGTCATTAAAGATCCTTGTTTTGAATTTCGCTACATTGATAAATATCAGCAGGGTAGAATTAGCTCATTTCCTAACATTTACGAAGCAGGTATGACTGATTGCTATGTTGAAAACCTGGCAAAAATAGGCGTAAGATCTAATTTAGTCGCTCCGATTAATTGGGATAATGGAATAATATATGGGTTGCTGGTGGCTCATCAGTGCTTTAGCTTCAAAGACTGGCAACCTGAAGAAATTGAACAGTTTAAGCAAATTGCTTTCCATACGGGCTTATCTCTCTCAAAAGCCAAGCTCAAAGAACAGTTTCAGACAATCGAGGCTGGATTGAGTCAGCTAGATCACGTTAAAGATGCTATTGTCATAGCAAAGTCAAAAGTTCAGCAGATTAAGCAACCAATCGAGTATAGTGGCAAAATTTTAGTAGAGGTTAATAACCTAAATAAACTGCTAGAGCGCGAAATTAATCAAATTAATCAAAACACCTCGATACAAACAAAGAAAGATACTAAATTAATTCAAATTATTATTAGAAAGCTATTAATTATTACCGCTAAGCTAAGACGACCTTTGATTGCAGTTAATAGTAGTGGGGATGAAGCAAATACAATTTTATATGAAGCGATCGCTTCATATACAAAGATCCCGAGCTTAAGTATAATTAATTTTTAGTTATTAATTTAATTTAAATTAAGGGTGTAATTTGGCTTCACATAGCAGCCGATATTACACCCTTTGTAATTTCAACAAACTATGATTCAATATTCAAAGTGTAGCCAAATTTTTACTTTTTTTTGGGATGGTTGAATCAATCAACAATAAATCCTGGAAACAGCATACTGTATTGCGCGTTAAAAAAGATTTGCGTTATCTATTGGTCTAAAACGAGTGTGTTTAGGCAACTTAGCAGATATCAGTCAAATTATTAGCAAGCAGAATATTATATAAATATTGCTGGATTAAAATCATTGGCATATTTTATAAGGCTACATCCTAAATATAGAAAAAGTATCATAGGGAAAATTAAATAGATTTATGAATCCAGAAGTATCCATCATCATTCCTGCCTACAATAGCCAGGAATATGTTTCACAAGCTTTAAAATCTGTTTTTAACCAAAGCTATACCAATTTGGAAGTAATTCTCGTAGATGATGCTTCTACCGACTCTACCGTTAAGATCGCAGGCAGTTTTCTTGATAAAAGATTAAAAATCATCAAAAATAATCGCAATAGAGGCGTAAGCTATGGACGCAACCGAGGTATCGAGCAGGCAAAGGGCAAATGGATTGCACTTTTAGACTCTGACGACTGGTATGCGCCAGAGCGAATCGAAAAACTGCTGGAGATAGCCGAGGAAAAAGATGCAGACTTGATTGCCGACGATCTATTTCTGATTAGAGACGGTGAACAGCAACCCTGGAGTACGTTGCTATCTGAGAGTCCTCAAGAGCGACTGTTAGAGATCCCATTCATCGATGCGGTGAAATTTGTTGCCAGCGATCGCCTACCGCCGATAAATGCCCAACGAAATTGGAGTTTGGGCTATACCAAACCAATAATTAGACGCAAATTTTTACTCAAAAACAAGATTCGGTACGACGAAAATATTAGAGTGGGCGAAGATTTTGCGCTTTATTTGGAATGTCTCAGACGAAAAGCGCGTTTTCACCTAATTAGTCAGTCTTATTACTATTATCGAACCAGGGTTTCATCTCTTTCGACGAGAAAACCAACTGAATACCTATCTCAGTCTTGTCAAATAACTAAAAGCTTTATCTATCAAGAAGTTAATTCACAAACTGACTCAAAGTTGCTTCAGGCTTTATGGCAAAATCTAATTATTTTTCAGAAAAGACTGGCGTACTATCGGTTGCTAGAAAGTGCCAAAGAAAAAAAGTTACTGCAAGTTATTCAACAAATAATTGCCAGTCCTGAGGTCTTACAAGATTTATCCCAAAAGTTGATTATGGTCTTAACTAAAAAGCTCTTCAATATTCGGGAAACCAAGAAAAATAGTCAGGTGAATTTTGCTGCAAATAAAGTGCAGCCTGCTTATCGCAGCACCAAAAAATCGCTTCAAAGCGAGCTAAAATCAGCTAAATTGCTTTAAGGCATAGTCAGCGTAGGTTAATAATTATCTAAGGCTCTGGCAGCAGGCTGGTGTAAGCTTATGATTTGTAATTTCGACTCAACTTATTTACTACAGCTACAAAACGACCTAAAAAAAGTATAGCTGCGATAGCTAATCCAATAGACTGTCCGAGCCACAAGCCGATTCCTCCCATCCCCCGCTCGAAGCCAAGAATATAGCCTGTAGTCAAACCAATACCCCAAAATGCAGGAATGCTCAACAGCAAAGGAATTTCAGGATCTTGAAGTCCTTGAAGTACGCCATAAACTATCTTTTGCATCCCGTCTAGGATTAGGGCGATCACACCAATAGTTAACAGAGGGGAAGCCATCTTAATTACGGATATATTAGCAGGATCATTTAGATCTAGATAGAGTCCGATAATTGACTGAGGAAAAAATATTATGGCGATCGCCACCAGAATATTAAAGACTAGTCCGACTGCAATACTGAGATATCCCGCTCTTTGAATACCTTTAAGATCTTTTTCGCCAAACCATTGTCCAACCCTGACCATGGCAGCATAAGATATCCCCAAAGGAATCATAAATAAAATAACGATTGTTTGCAACACTATTTGATGAGCAGCTAGTGCTTCTGTTCCTAATGCACCCATGAGATAAGTAATGATGGCAAATAGTCCTGACTCTAAGGCGATAAAAATGCCAACTGGAGTGCCAAGTTTAATCAATTTCCAGATTATCGCTGGCTGAAACTGATTTAGCCGAGAAAATAACTGATAGGTTTTTAACTGAGGATGCCGAATTAGATAAATTACTAAGGCAAAAAACATCCCCCAGAAAGTAATCACGCTAGCGATCGCCAAGCCCGCTATTCCTAAACGAGGAAAACCCAACTTACCAAAAGCGAGAATATAGTTACCCGTAACGTTAAATAGCGTTCCCGCAGCAACAATAACCATAATTGGGCGGACATGAGACAAACCAGAGATTACTCCTCGCAGCAGCATAAAGCCCAAAGCGGGAAAGCAAGCCCAAACCATGATATCTAAATAAGTATTGGCTAAAGTTACGGCGACAAGATCTTGTCCTTGCTGTAGCAAGAGTGAATCAACTTTGGCAACTATAACCGCGATCGGCATTGTTAGCAGCAAGACTAACCAAAATCCCTGACTGGTTATCAAGGCAATGCGATTTTTTTGATTTGCACCATAAGCTTCCGCAACTAAAGGAGTAACCACCATCACCACTCCTCCAGCAATACCAATGAGAGTCATTAAAGTAATCGAAGCCAAACCTCCCGCAGCTAGGGTTGATGCCCCTAAACGACCCATCATCAGGGTGTCAAAAAAGCCCGTAAGCGCTTGCGCTAGCTGTGCGCCAGTCAATGGAATTGCTAAGGAGAGCAATTGTTTTGTCTCCCGATATAGCAGAGAAGATTTATCGAACTGCACAATTAAACCTGGCTAATATATTTGAGCTTTGATTAATTGGAAAATTTGATGGGAAATTTAACAACGCTGATCTACAAAAGCGATCGCCTTCAACCGAAAATTAGCTTGCTTTCTCTTATAGAGTGGGTAAAAACCAAGAGTAGAAATCAAACAGTTAAATAAAGCAATTGGCTCGCGTAGTACTTACGTAATAATTATCTAGATTTAATAGGTGTCGATCAAACCTCGCGATCAAAGCCAAATTTATCTTTAATTTGAGAATTGAAGTATTGACCAACAGAACTAGTTTCTTTTAACTCTTGATAAATAGATTCAGGAACATCAGCGTATTTATAAACGCTACCGTTACCAAAAACAAGGCGGAGAGTTTTTTGCGCGACATCGTAGTCAAAAGATTTAACGGCAGTACTTTGATTTTTGAGCAGAGGAAAGGCAATCACGTCACGAATGCTAGGAGAGTCAGTCAACAGCATTACTAAGCGATCAATGCCGATACCCAAACCACCTGTAGGAGGCATTCCATACTCTAAGGCTGCCAAAAAGTCCTCATCAATATCTTGCGCTTCTAAGTCTCCTGCTGCTTTCTTTGCGGCTTGGGCTTCTAACCTTGCACGTTGATCTAAAGGATCGGTTAACTCCGAGAAGCTGTTGGCGGTTTCTCTGCCCACCATAAACAGCTCAAATCTTTCTACCAATCCTGGTTTATCTCGATGGGGTTTAGCCAGGGGTGATATTTCTACGGGATAGTCAATTACAAAAGTAGGCTGAATCAGAGTAGTTTCTACTTTTTGTTCAAAAGCCTCGTTGAGCAATTTACCAATAGTTTGACAGTCTGCGGGTACTTCAATTCCTGCCTCTTTTGCTGCGGTTTTCGCCGAGTCGAAGTCATCGAACTGAGCAAAATCTACTCCCGTAGCATCGCGAACAACTTCTTGCATAGTTACTCTGCGCCAGGGAAGAGTCAGATCTACTTCTTGCCCCTGATAAGTAACTTTATTCATACCAAGAACTTCTTGCGCCACATCGCTAATCATGTTTTCCGTTAAGATCATCATGTCGTGATAGTCAGCATAAGCCTGATAGACCTCAATCGAAGTAAATTCAGGATTGTGACGAGTAGATACCCCTTCGTTACGGAAAATTCTACCCATCTCAAAGACACGTTCAAAACCACCGACAATTAACCTTTTGAGGTGTAATTCAGTGGCGATGCGGAGATAGAGATCCATCTCCAAGGTATTGTGATAGGTAATAAAAGGACGAGCTTCTGCACCCCCAGCTTCGCTTTGTAAAACAGGGGTTTCAATTTCTAAAAAATCTCTAGTTTCTAGGTAACGGCGGATTGCAGCCGTGATCTTGGCTCGAACGCGGAAAGTTTGTCTTACCTGAGGGTTAACAATTAGATCTACATAACGCTGGCGATAACGTTTTTCGGTATCAGTTAAACCATGCCATTTATCAGGCAGGGGTAACAAAGATTTAGTCAGGATTTGAAACTCGTTGACGTAAACGGAAAGCTCGCCTTTTTCGGTTCTTTTGATCGTACCTTTGACACCCAAAATATCACCTGTGTCCGACAGCTTTTTCAGGTGATTGAACGCCCCGACTAACTCGTCTGACATGGTATTGTTGATTCTTTTTTTATCTAGGTAAAGCTGGATTTTTCCTGTTTCGTCTTGCAGTTCAAAAAACGCCAGCTTACCAAAAACACGACGAGCAATAATCCTACCAGCGATCGCCACTAGATCTTCAACCTCTTCTCCCGCAGCCAGATCGACATATTTTGACTGTAATTCAGCAGCATGATGACTCGATTCCCACTTATAAGCATAAGGATTTAAGCCCAACTCCTTGATTTGGGCTACCTTTTCAATTCTGGTGGCACGAATTTCTTCTAGGTTAGAACCACTCTGGGATTGGTTGGGTGATTTGTCTTCTGCCATTACTACTAAAATTTATGAGGATAGAATTAATCTAGCTGTCTATTGTCAATTACACTTCCTCTTTGAGTGATTGAAGGAAAATGCGGTTTATAATTTTGACAAACAGTATTGAATTATAACGTATCAAAGACCTTTAACTGACTTGATTTTTCGCCTTTATGCTGAATTGTTAGATGTTTATCCAGCCCAGAAACATAACTATTACTTTAGGATTGGCTGCCGTTGTAACAGGCTGTAATTTAATTCCTCCTGCCTCAGTTGCCGATTCTGCTACCCAATCACCACAGACGACGATTACGACTCAGCCTTTAACTCCCAGCCCAATTAAAATTACCTTAGCTGATTTACCCGAACCATATGCTACCGAGTCCGCTAGCAATTCTCCCAACGTAATTCCAGTACCCGATAATCCTGTATTGCAAGTTCCTCCTGGATTTAGCGTCAATGTATTTGCAGATAATTTACCAGGTGTGCGCTGGATGAATGTGACTCCAGACGGGGACGTATTGGCGGTACAGTCTAAGCAAAATACAATTACTCTCTTACAGGATAAGGATCTCGATGGGGTTGCCGAAGTTAAACAGACATTTGCCGATCGCCAAAATAATCTCGATCAGCCTTTAGGAATAACTTTTGCTGGGGGTTCTTTTTATGTTGCTAATACAGGCGAAGTTTTACGGTTTGACTATCAACCAGGACAGCTAAAGCTTGACGGGACAGGAACAGAAATTACCCAACTAACACCAGGGGGATACAACCAACACTGGACCCGTAACGTGGTTACTTCTCCAAAGGGCGATCGACTCTATGTTTCAGTTGGTTCTCGTTCTAATGTTGAATCAGAAGAACTACCCCGCGCCTCAATTCAGGTAATGAACTTGGATGGTTCATCACGTTCTACCTATGCTTATGGTTTGCGTAACCCCGTTGGCTTAGATTTCCATCCCGTTACAGGAGAACTTTTTGCCACGGTAAATGAAAGAGATCAGCTAGGAGATGACTTAGTACCAGATTATTTGACTCAGGTCGAACAGGGTGGCTTTTATGGGTGGCCTTATGCCTATCTCTCGCCTAACTTACTCGATCCGCGCCGTATGCAGGGAAATAAGAGCGAAGAACCCGATTTGGCAGCTAAAACTATTACTCCTGATGTCTTGTTTCAGGCTCATTCGGCAGCCTTGGGGGTGCAGTTTTACGCTCAACAGCAATTCCCGCAAAAGTATCATAACGGCGCGTTTGTGGCATTCCGTGGCTCATGGAATCGCGATCGCGGGACGGGATATAAGATTGTTTTTGTTCCCTTTGGCGAAGATCACCAACCTCTGGGATATTATGAAGATTTTTTAACCGGCTTTTTGACTAAACCAGATGGACCAGATACTTTTGCTCGTCCCGTGGGTTTACAAGTCATGCCAGATGGTAGTTTGCTGCTGGCCGAAGATGGTAATAATCGGATTTATCGCATCAGCTACCAGGGAAGCTAACATTGTAGGGGCAAGGCACTGCTACTTGCCCCTGCTACTATAAATATCAAAGATTGGTAGAAATAGCAGCCACAGGACAGGTGGGAATACATTGTTCACAAACAATACAGCGCGATCGCCGAAAATCTAACCTAAAGGTTTCTGGGTTTAAGACTAAAGCCTGAGTTGGACATACCCCCGTACATAAACCGCAATCCACGCAGCTAGCTTCATCAATGGCAATCTCGCCACTGGCGGAAAAAACTTGAAAATCGCCCATCCTCATCCATTCAATCGCAGCATCAATCTGATCGATGTCTCCCTGCAACTCCACTACCAATTTACCGATCTGATTAGGCGCAACCTGAGCGCGAATTATATTTGTAGCAACATTAAACTCTTTGGCTAAACGATAAGTAAGGGGAATTTGAATTGCTGTCCTGGGAACAGTTATGGTTACTCGTTTTTTCATAGATAGTCATCGATTATAGATAGAATAAGAAGCGCGAGTGAATAAATATAATAAATATATCGATCTATAAATTTACTAATGAGCGAGAAACAGCCAGAACCATCAGTTAATAATTCTATTAGAAACATTATAATTGCGCTCGCCGCCATTATTTTAAGCGTTGCTTTGTTTTTGGGTTTACAAACCGAGGCTAGTGACTCATCTTTAGAATCTCAGGTTAAACAATCTACTCCTTTGTCAGTAGCTTTAAATAACCATAAGCCTACCTTGACTGAGTTTTATGCTGACTGGTGTACTAGTTGTCAGGCAATGGCAGGAGATTTGGCGCAAATCAAAGCAGAATATGGCGATCGGCTTAATTTTGTGATGCTCAACGTAGACAACACCAAATGGCTACCTGAAATGCTACGCTATCGAGTTGATGGTATTCCCCATTTTCTATTTATGAACGAACAGGGGCAAGCGATCGCTGAAGCAATTGGCGAACAACCCCGTGGCATCCTAGAAGCTGATTTGGAGGCTCTAATTGCTAATAACCCCATTCCCTACGCTAACAACAGAGGTCAAATTTCTCAGGTTGAGGCCAAAGTAACGGTTACCAATGATACTACTGATACTCGCAGTCATGGAACAACGGTCGAGTAATTAGACCTGTCTTGAAAATAGGGGGCAGAAGAAAGTAAGGAATAAAGAGCAGTATAATTCCTTTCATTAACTCATTCAAAAGTCACTCATTCAAAAGTATGAAGTCCCCTAGTCACCCCGTCCCCCAGTCCCCTAGTCTCCCAGGTAAAAGCTAATAGCCAAAAACAATTCAACTTTATGTTTTACAAATAATTAGCGTACGCAAAATGACTACAATTGTTAAGCACAGAAGAACGGGAAATGAATATATTTTGCTAAGCATTAACGGTGAAGCAGGTAAAGCTAATCCATCGCGTTTTATTAGTGAGCTTTTTAATCAAGAGAAGTCAGAAGCTTCCTGTTCGGCAACTGTTTGCGATGTTCAAGGAAATATGTTTCTAGCTTATATTGATGACTTAGTTGTCACGCAAATAAACGGCAAAAAACCAGTCGAAATTTTGCCAGAACCTATTTACGAAGAGGCAAATAATTACCCCGAACAAACCAGTGATTTTGAGGATGAAGAGTTAGAAGAAGAACCCGATAATGCGCAAGATTCAACATCTGCCGAACCTAAAACTTCGTTTGTATATGGTCAGGGATCATCGGCTCAAAGTAATATTAATCATGATTCTGATAATGATGATGATTGGATTTAATTAATTATAAATATGCCTAAAAGCTAACCTGTAGAATAAGTGATTAAAACGCGATCGCTTATTGTTGTCGCGAGCAAGTAACAGCCTAAGATTGTTCAGTCGATCTAGTTTTTGTTTGCCTTAAAATTAAATAAATTAAACGTTTTGAGCGAACCAACAGCAAGGTATAGATAAAAACCTATTTTCTTTTTATTAGCTGTATTCTTTAGTTGAATACTAATAATTCTAAAATTATGTATTTTAAATTACCAATTATTGCTGTACTCTAGTAACAGTAAGTTCAAGCTTTAGATTATATTTCAACCCTTTAATTTCCTCAGTGAAGGTCTAGATTTATCGTAGAAATAATATTACTCAATAAAAATATTATTTTCTTAACAAATACATTTTAAATCTTATTACAAGCGTAAATTCGAGCCGATATTCAAAATACAGACACTAAAGATAACCTAATACTATTTGATAGCAGTGGGGATACGATCAAAAGCAGAGTCTTGATATAACTGGGTTAGCGATTTGCTGTTACGATTTAATCTTTAGTTGTAATTAACCAAGCGCGTCTGCATTTGTACTGTAGATGAGCGCTCAGAAAATCAATTAGTCTGTTCAAAATGCGCTCGCGTGGCACAGTGTTTATACCCCAATTTTTAACAACGATGCTAATATAAGAGCTGAGAATCAACAGATTAGCGATTAAGTTTTTATTCAGTATCGAAGGTTTTTCCGTAGAGTATTGAGATATTTCTTTTCTAATAATCCTGTCTCTCTAAACACAACACTCATTGAGAAGACAAACAAATTATGTCAATTTATGTAGGCAACCTATCTTACGAAGTCAATCAAGAAGACTTGAACGAAGTTTTTACCGAGTATGGAACTGTTAAGCGAGTTCATATTCCTACCGATCGCGAAACAGGTCGCGTCAGAGGGTTTGCTTTTGTCGAAATGGAATCAGAAGCCAATGAAGACAAAGCTATTGAAGCTTTAGACGGTGCAGAATGGATGGATCGTCAGTTGCGAGTCAACAAAGCTAGACCTCGTGAAACCAGAAGTTCATTTAGTGGTGGTAGAAACAACCGCTTCTAATATCTAATAGCTATCTGACGGCTAAATCAAAAATTAAACGCTTTTTAAGAATCAGCTAGATTTGTTCTATATCCCTCTTTAAAGGCGTTTTTTGCCGACTAAAAACAGTGTAAACAATTTAAATATAAATATTAGGAATATATTACAGCCGTTTTTAGTTGAATAGACTAGGGTTTCTTGAAGCAGTCGCTGCGCGGGCTATTCGCCCGCCAGTCCTAAAGGATATATCGAAGTGTATCCCTTTAGGGACACCTTCGGATATCGTCGAAGACGACGATCTGAGCGAAGCTCTGCGGGGAAACCCCCAAGACCGCCCTAAAGGATTAGCCCTAAAGGATTAGCTCCTTACGTCGCGTCCTCCTTACGTCGCGTCCGCTGCTTCGCTTTCAATTAATTAGCTAAAAGCTAATAGTTAATAGCTATTAGCTTTTTTAAATTTTATTACTGTAGTTTACTGATTTGCGCGCGGGGATGCGCCACCTGCGGGCGCATATCCAACCGTGCTGTTGAAAAGCGCAGTAATATTGATGATTTCTCATTGCAATTGGTTTTTAGGAGTTTTATTTTTGATAGCAGCTTTGGGCGCAATAATCAACCCATTGTGTTATATTGCGATCGCCATGTTGTTTTCTTTAATGGGTTTAGTGCTGTTGCCACCTGCCGACAAATTAAGACAACATTATTTCAATTGGCAGATCAAAGGTGGAGTTAAAAGGACAATTGTTTTAATGAGCTTTGTCTTAATTTGTTTAATTACTCCGCAAGTAGAAACCGATCTGGCGAAAATTTCTAACCCTGTAAATTATCTTCAACACTCTATGCGGATGACCTAGTTGGCACTCTCATTTTTTGCAAGATCGCACCCATAAAAGCTATACTCCAATCGGATTTAATAAATAGTAATTAATCTCAAAAAAGCATGGTAGCGGTAGCAATCTTAGCAGCAGGACGTGGCACTCGCATGAAGTCCGATTTACCCAAGGTGTTGCACACATTAGCGGGGCGATCGCTAGTAGAAAGAGTACTTGATAGTTGTAGCCTACTCGATCTCGATCGACAGATGGTGATTATCGGCTACCAGGGAGACAAGGTCAAGCAGGCTTTAAGTCACCGTCAGGGGTTAGAATTTGTCGAACAAAATCAACAGTTGGGTACTGGTCATGCCGTACAGCAGGTAATGTCTAGTTTAAAGGGATATCAAGGAGATCTGCTGGTCTTAAATGGTGATGCACCTTTACTGCGTCCAGAAACTTTACAAAAACTAGTCGCAACCCATCAGACCAAGCAAAATGCAGCAACTTTTCTAACTGCTAACTTGCCTAATCCTTTAGGGTATGGACGGGTTTTCTGTAACGGAGACAATTTAGTCAGCCACATAATTGAAGATCGCGATTGTAATATAGCCCAAAAACAAAATCGACGGGTAAATGCAGGAATTTATTGCTTTAATTGGCAAAAATTAGCCGAATCATTACCCAAACTGTCAACCAATAACAATCAGCAAGAATATTATTTAACCGAAGTCGTTGACTATTTAAGTCCAGTAATGGCTTTTGATACCGAAGATTATCGTGAAACTAATGGCATTAACGATCGCCGACAGCTATCTGAAGCCTATGATATTTTGCAGACCAGAATTAAAGACAACTGGATGAAAGCAGGGGTAACCATGATTGACCCTAGCAGCATTACTATTGATGAGAGCGTTCAGCTAGAACCAGATGTAATTTTAGAACCTCAGACTCATCTGCGAGGCAATACCACAATAGCCACAGGTAGTCGGATTGGCCCTGGTAGTCTAGTTGACAATAGCTTGATTGGTTCAAACGTGACTGTTTTATATTCAGTAGTTACTGATTCGGAAATAGCTGCTAATACTAGAGTTGGCCCTTATTCCCATGTGCGTGGTGAGGTAAAATTGGGTGAAAGCTGTCGCGTCGGTAACTTTGTTGAAATCAAGAAGACTACTGTAGGTTCAAATACTAATATAGCTCACCTGTCTTATTTAGGGGATGCTACTTTGGGCGATCGCGTTAATATCGGCGCGGGTACAATTACCGCTAACTATGATGGTAAGCAGAAACACCCCACAACCATCAAGCAGGGTACTAAAACAGGCTCTAATAGCGTCTTGGTTGCTCCTGTTACCTTGGGTGAAAATGTTACCGTAGCAGCTGGTTCTGTGGTTACTCAAGATGTTAACGATAATGCTTTAGTGGTGGCGCGATCGCGTCAAAAAGAAATCCCTGACTGGCATAGTCAGGGATAAATAAATTAATTATTAATTAATGATTGAAAGAGACGCTACATACAGCGTCTTTTTTTTTACCAAGGATTGCCCACCAAAGAAAATCCCGCCCAATAAAAAGGATGAGATAGATTATTGTATTGCTTTGTAGTTAAAGCTTGAGGTAGATCGACTGTTGTTCCTCTGGTGTTTCTTAATTGACCTTTTTCCACATAAACCTTGCCTTGCAGCATTGCTATTTGAGACTCTCTTAAAGCTTGGGCTTTCATCGAACCAGATTTCAAATTTTGGTAAAATTCACTCATCAAGGCTACTGTTCCCGCATCATCAATCGACCACAGACTAGCTAAAGTCGATTTGACTCCTGCCTGAAGAGCTAATCCTGCGAAGCCAAATTCTGCCTGTTTATTGCCCACTGCTGTTTTGCAGGCACTTAATACAAGTAAATCTACAGGTGGATTATCCAAACCTAATTGGTCGATCTCATCCAAACTAACTTTAGTATCGCCAAATTGGATATAGGAGTTTTTAGCCTTACCTAAATTAAATTCAGCATGAGTTGCTAAGTGAATTAAATCGTAGTTGCTTGCTTGATGTTACGCCTGAAGATTTTTGACCGTAAAGTCTTGATTGAGCATCGCTTTTCCTGGCAAGATTTTTGGCGTAATTGTCGGCACCTCAACCTCTACTCCTGGTAAGGGCGGTAAATCAATAAATTCTGATGCCCCCATCGCCAAAACATTTAACTCATCATTTTCGTCAGGTTCGTAGCTAATGTTGGTCAGGTTTAATCCAGGTAGACGAACCAAACTATATTTTTCAATTAAAAATTGCTCGCCATCGTAGAGTGCAGCGAAGGGAAAAGTACGTAAACCAGATCCCGAACAGAGCATCAACGTATCAATATTAGCAGCTTTTAACTCTGGTTCAATCGGTTCGATCAGCCATTTATGAAGCAGTTTGGCTGAGGGTAAATAAGATTTGGAGTTATATTTAAGCGAACTACGAATGTTCTGATTAAAGTTATCTACGACTTCCGCTAAGGCTTCACCTCTAGCACTTTTAACACTTTTGATTATCGGATCTGAACCTGGAGTAATTAAAAGCAGATATAGCTGTTGAGGCGTGGGAACAGCCCACATAACCCCAGAATTACTTCCAGTAGCTTTGCTAAGCTTGGTTAGCTGCTGGGATATTTGCTTCTCGGTTTGGGAATAGTTAGTAAAATCTTGCTGGAAATATTCTTCATAGTCATATTCCCAAGATTTTTCTGTCTTGTTAATAATTTTACCAAGCTGCTGAGGGGTTAAATTTTGTTTGACCGCATTTTCCGAAATTGCAGGAGCTGAAATTAAGTTCCAGCTAATTATAGTTGTAATACTTAATAAAGCTAGAAGAATTAGCCTAAATTTATTAATTGAGTGGTTGAATCTAGTTTTGAAAATACTAATCATATTTTTCGAGGATAATACAATCAAACTAATAGTTAATATCTACTGAAAAATACCTAAGTATATTTTTTGAATTAAAATTATTTACTTAGGTATTAACAAAATGGAAAAACTAATTTTTACTGGATTACGATCGAGTCTGTTTCTGAAGCACTGGGACAGATATTTAAAAATTGCGAGAATAAATTAGTATTATCGTTCAAATTATCAAGCTGCATCAATTGTTCGGCTATCATACTTTGGTCAGCAATATTACATTTTAAATTAGCCAAATTTGCGATCGCATCATGCCCAATATTCGCTTCACGGTATAACTTTACTTTCTCTAACGGTGAAGCATTTTTTAGTTTACTAGCTAGATTTAGATTTAGTTCTATACGTTGTAACGAACCATCAGCAACTATTTTAGGCGTGGATACATCATCACATTCTTGAACTAGATACCAGTGATATAAATCATTGATTTTTAGAACATTAGAATTATTATTGTCAGTTAAATGTACGCTAACAAGACCTGGTTTGTAGCCAGGATCGAATTCATTTTGATACACTACTTCATCGTCTTGATTAAGTAAAACAATATTTAAAGTCGAAGCTTGTATTACATCAGGTACATGAAAAAACAGCTCAGGGGAATCTGATACAGTTAGAGTAGAAGTATCTTTAGAAATAAGTGGTATCGGATTTTGGGCTTCAACAGCGCAACTGTTTATTTCACCTCTAGTGCCTCCTCCTTCATGTCTTCCAGTAGGAAAGTTAAAGTAATCTGTTTCGTTAGCAATAGCTGAACTAGAAATTGCTGAACTAAAAGTAAAGATAAACTGAGAATATTAGCCAGTTTTGAAAAATTAGTTTTAATCATATCTTCGGTAAGACAATAAAACACTTTTAAATAATAATTTTGCTTATATTTACCTGTATAACTTATTGCTTACTAAGATGTTATCCGTTGTTTTACTGATTTACAAGTTGCGCTCGCTTTACTATTCTTTAATACATATGAGCAATTGAAATTGTGATTAATTGAGCGATTACTGGAGTATTTGTGATCGTGAGACTATCTATTTAGTTGACAACCCGTATTTATTGACCAAATAGCAAGTATATTAATCAAAATTAATTGCAATTATTAGTTGAATTATCAAATTTAATTCTCTAAAAAACAGGTGTACGCATATCAAATTAAATTGGCGATACCTACTGTCAAATGGTCAAATCCAAGCAGCTAGTAAATCTTTTTTTCAAAGCTTTTAATTTACGCTCAACTTGTCGTTCTACTATATTTATTACTAGTTTGATAGTTCTGGTTATTTGTAGTATTAAACAGCTAGTCAACCTAGAATTTTTAGAATTAGCTGTATTCGATTTAATAATGCGATCGCGCCCAGAAACTGAACTCGATTCTCGCATAACTGTAATTGGCATTGGCGAATCAGATATTCAAACCTGGCAGCAATCTACTTTTTCAGATCGTTTGATTGCCCAATTGCTCCAAGAAATACAGCAGCACAATCCCGCCGTTATTGGTTTAGATATCTATCGCGATTTACCTCTGCTGCCAGGAAATGTTGAGTTATTAAAACAACTAGAAGCCGAAAACGTATTTGTAATTAGAAATATCGAGCAAAATGGTGGTGTTCCTAGTCCATCAAATGTTCCTCCTGAAAGAGTTGGTTTCAATAACCTTTTGCTGGATAGTGATGGCAAAGTTAGACGCAACTTGATGTCGTTTCAGATGGGAGAGCAACTGATGTATTCATTCGCGCTGCAATTAAGCAAGAGTTATTTGGCTGCGGGATCTTTAGAGGTGCAGCCAGAGTTTTTAAAGCTAGAGCAAACCGTTTTCCCTGCTTTAAAAGCTAATTCAGGTGGCTATCAATTGTCTGCATCAGATGTAAGAGGTTCGCAAATATTGCTGAATTATCGCTCGCCAGACAAAGCAGCGAGACAGCTATCATTTAGCCAAATTTTGAACGGTGATTTCGATCCTGATTGGATTGAGGGCAAGGTAATTATTATTGGCTACACTGCACCCAGCAAAAAAGATATCTTTTCTACTCCCTTTGATGTCGAAAAAATGCCTGGAGTAGTAATTCATGCCCAGATGTTGAGTCAAATTTTGAGTACGGTGCTGGATGGAAAACCTTTGTTTAAGTTTTTGCCTGAGTGGGGCGAATTTATCTGGATTTGGCTGTGGTCGATCGCTGGAGCAGTTATAGTTTGGCGGATCGAGCATCCCTTAATTTTGGGCGGAAGCTTTGTCATTGCCGTCGGATTACTGTCAGGAATTTGTTTTGTCAGTTTCTCAATCCCGATTTGGATTCCTGCCATTCCAGCTATCATCGGCTTGTTATCTACAACTGGCGTAATTTTAGCCTATAAAACATTTTACAGTTCTGTAGTTGATGAATTAACAGGCTTGGCTAATCGGGAGCAAATTGTTAGGCTGCTGCAACAATCTGTAGCTAAATCAAAAAGTTCGGCGATCGCAGTATTAGCAATCGATCTGGCTCGATTCAAAACCGTCAACGATAGCTTAGGTAATTCCATCGGCGATCGCCTATTAATTTTAGCAAGTCAAAGAATTCAAAACTGTATTCGCTCCCAGGACAAGCTAGCAAGAGTAGGCATAGCAGAATTTTCTCTGGTTTTATTTACTCTCGAAAATCAAGATTACGCGATCGCGATCGCCAAACGAATTCAACAAGAACTGATTCAACCATTTAATATCAAAGGGCAAGAAATCGTTATTACTACCAATGTGGGTGTTGCTTTTTATCAGCCTGGAGTAAAAATTCAGGCCGAAGAACTGCTCAGAAACAGTAACCTAGCCCAAGAGCGCGCTCGAATTTTGGGCAAAAATCAGTATGCGGTATTTACTCCAAGGATGCATTCAGAAACGGTGGCTCAATGGCGGTTAGAAAGCGATCTGCGTCACGCAATTGAACATAATCAGTTTCAGTTATACTACCAACCTATTATTAATCTTAAAACTGATCGCATTGCAGGATTTGAAGCTTTAGTACGGTGGATATCACCCACTAGAGGGTTTGTCTCTCCTGGAGAGTTTATTCCTGTATCAGAAACTACAGGATTAATTATTCCTTTAGGAGACTGGATTTTGCGCGAAGCCTGTCGGCAAATGCACCAGTGGCAGCAACAGTTTAACCGCCAAACCATAACTATCAGCATTAATCTTTCGAGTCATCAGTTTAAATCAGATTTAGTCGAACAGGTAGCACGGATTCTGGAGCAAACCGAACTTGCTTCTGAATGTTTAAAATTAGAAATTACCGAAAGTGCAATGATGGATGATGTAGAAGCAGCGATCGCACTACTAAAGCAACTTAAAACCTTAGGGATCAAACTGAGCATCGATGACTTTGGCACTGGCTACTCCTCTCTTAGCTATCTTCAGCAGTTTTGCGCTGATACCCTAAAAATAGACCAGTCGTTTGTGCGTGAGCTTGAATCATCTTCCAAAAATAAGGCGATCGTCGATATTATAGTTACTCTAGCTCATAAGCTGAATATGGATGTAGTTGCAGAAGGTATTGAAACTAACAACCATCTACAGATTTTAAAAACTTTAAACTGCGAATATGGTCAAGGCTATCTTTTTGCCAAACCCTTAAAAAGCGAAGCTGCTACAGATCTTTTGGCACGGCAGTTTGCTCCCAATCGTGCCGATAGTTCTTCGAGATCAACCAATTGGCAATTTTGAACTCAATTAATCAATTAATAATATTAATTCTCGCGCATTAGCTGGAGAGATAAAGCTTAAAAGAGCGCGATCGATAACTTACAAAAACTTAAACGTGGTTCAATACTTTTCGTCATTTGCTTTGTTCAAGTAGCAAGTAGTAAGTAACTAACAATAGCTAAACCTCCTTACTCATTGCGCTTTGCTGAGATTTACCGAGCGCAATTGTTAAGCGAGAAATATTGAGACGTGGTTGGTAAGCAAATTCAATCATCTGCAATTATCTGCGTTCATCTGTGCGATATGCGAAGCTAGTGCTAAAGCATACCGCTCCGAGACCGAAGGGCGGAGTGCGGTTTATCCGTGAATCCGCGATTGGCAAATGCTTACTTCATACCGCTTCGCGTCGCAAATCATGCAAGGGCATATCCTTTAGGGGACTTTTATACAGCAAGATCTCAGACGGATCTCTCCACTACTAAATCTTCAATTTACTAAACATCACCTTCAAGATAATTTCTCAAAGTAGATAAATCTAAAAATTCCCAGTCTTGAAAAAACCCTAACAATCGAGTGGCTATTTGGCTTACTCCTTGGGCAACATTAGATTCAATGTTTAGCGGAATCACTGGATCGTGGAGGGACAAACGCAACAAAAACCAGCCATCCTCAGCAGGAGATGTACAAGATATTCTGACCCCTTCGTAGTTATTAGAAACAATTTTCCAGTCAGTTTGGGAAACTGCCAATTTTTCTAGTTGCTCGATCGCTTTATTGCCATAGGCTTTAAAGTCATCTGTCTTAATTTTTAAACGAAATTCTTCACTTTCTACTGGCTCTTGTAAATCACTAATTAGATCGCTTAACAGCTTTCCCTCTAGCTTGGCTTTAGCCAATTCAATTAATAACTTAGTAGCCAAATATGCTCCGTCATCAAGAAAGTAGTTTTCTTTCATTGCTCCATGTCCAGAGGTTTCGATCGCCAGCCACGATGCTACGCCAGAGTTATTAAGCCTGATTGATTCATTAATCACGTTTTTATAGCCTCGTTGGAAACGATGATGTTTACCGTTTAAATTTTGCTCAATAAATTGAGTCAAACCATCAGAAGTAATTGAGTCTGTAACTATAGTAGAACCTGGATGTTCTGCTAAAACTATTGCCGAAACCAAGGCGATCATCCGATTGCGATTCAGCTCGTTTCCTAAATGATCTACGGCTGCAACGCGATCGACATCAGTATCAAAAATAATGCCAAAATCAGCGTGGTTATTAATCACCGCTTGGCAAATTGCCTCCATCGCCTCTTTATTTTCAGGATTGGGTATATGATTGGGAAACATTCCATCAGGAGCGAGAAATTGACTACCTGTGGTGTCTGCACCCAGAGGTTTTAACACTCGATCGGCATAAAAGCCTCCTGCACCATTACCCGCATCCACAACTATTTTTAAACCTGTTAAAGGTTGTTCAAAATTATTAGGATGATTTACCCCCTGACGAATAGTTGCCACTAACCTGGCTGCATAAATAGAGATAAAGTCTTGGCGGTTAATTTCTCCTTTGACAGCATTAGTAATTAGATTTCCAGCTTCAGCAATATTTAAAATTTCGCTAATATCTGACTTACCTAAACCACCTTGAGGCGTAAAAAACTTTAAACCATTACGATTAAAAGGCAAATGACTAGCAGTCAGCATAATTGCTCCATCGCAGTTAAACCCATCCGTTACGGTACTCATAAACATGGCGGGAGTCGAAGCAAGATCGAAGTTGTAGACTTGGCAGCCTGCGATCGCAATTCCCTCGATTGCTGACTGACTTAGAGTTTCTCCCGATAAACGACTATCTCGCCCAATAGCAATAGTTAAGTCCGTAGTCGATTTAGCTGTCTGCTGTGTAAGCCAATCCACAAAAGCATTTCCCAAAGTTTTAACTACATCAGGAGTCAAATTAACTGGCTCATCGGGAACACCTTCTAGAGCCACACCGCGTATATCAGAACCATTTTGTAGTTTTTTAACGTCAATATTATTGATTGCTTTCATATCTGAAACTAAATAATTAAATCAGTAAAACTGTACACAGAAGTATATCTAAACGCCAACACCATATATTAATAGATATGGCGAGATTAAAATCTACAATCAAATTAAAAAACAGTTATGCCTTTAATTAAAGTTCAATCCTCTGTCTCTCAACCCGAAACAGCAGCAGTCGAAAGTTTACTAACTAATCTATCTGCTAATTTAGCCAAGCATCTAGGCAAGCCAGAATCCTATGTAATGACGGCTTTTGAATCTGATGTACCCATGACATTTGCTGGCACGTTTGATCCTGTTTGCTATGTTGAAATTAAAAGCGTTGGCAATATGAGTTCCGAGCAAACTAAATCAATGAGCCAAGATTTTTGTAGTCAAATTAGCGAAAAATTAGATGTACCTGCCAATCGCATCTACATCGAGTTTGCTGATGCTAAAGGCTATATGTGGGGCTGGAACGAGTCTACTTTTGGCTAGTCAAAAGTTTCCCTAGTTTAGAGTTTATTGCCTATTTCTAAGCAAATTCATCAGGACGAAGTTGACTCCAAGATTGAATCTGCTCTAACTGAGCCGCTAGTGCAATAATTGTTGCTTCAGAATTTGGTTTGCCTACCAACTGGACTCCTAGAGGAATGCCATTGTTGTCAAATCCTTGAGGAATATTAATTACAGGTTGTCCTGTAACGTTAAACGGTGGACAAGGAAGAATCCAATTAACAATGCGTTGAAACGTATTTTCTGGCTCTAGATTTGCCCAATCGCCAATTTTAATTGCCGGGTGCATATAGGTAGGAACGATTAACACATCTATTTGAGCAAATATACTAACCAACTGTCGTGCAAATAACTGCATTTGAGTTACCGCCTGTACATATTCGCCCGCAGTACCAGATTGAGCTAGTACCCACTGATTCATAGGACTTAGGGCTTCGGCTGGAATTTCTGAAGCAGCAACGGCACTTGACCAAACGATTTTAAAAGGTTCTATTAGAGGAGTTAAGTCGATCGCCTGAGGAATAGTCTGATGACCCATGTTTTTTAGTCGCTCAACAATGCTTGCCACACTTTGCTGACATTCTTGGGCAGGTTCTCCTACGGGCAGCAAAGAAGTAATAAAGCCAATTTTTAAAGCTGGTAATGGCTGTTTAGCTGCTGCCAAAAAAAGAGTTTTAGGTTTTGACAGCCAATAAGGATCGCCAGTCATATAGCCAGAAGCAATATCTAAGAATGCAGCTGCATCGGCCACAGTTCGAGTTAGGATGCCATGAGTTCCCAATCCACTAAGGCGATCGCCTACAGGCGCAAAAGAAATTCGTCCCCGACTGGGTTTCATTCCGACCAAGCCACAGCAAGCAGCCGGCCCCCTAATTGAACCACCAGCATCTCCACCTAGAGCAATCGAACATAATCCCGCCGCTACTGCCGAGGCAGAACCTCCACTAGAGCCACCAGGAGTATAATCTAAATTCCAAGGATTACGAGTCGGCGCAAACCCTTCGGGTTCGGTATAGGGAAAAGAACCTAACTGGGAAGTTGCCGTTTTACCCAGCACAATAAAACCTGCCTGTCTAATTTTTGTCACCACTCCTTCATCATATTTAGCGATCTGATCCTTGAGTGCTGGTATACCGTAAGTAATAGGCATATTAGCGACGGATTTTAGATCCTTAATGCCAATCGGAACACCAAAAAAAGTGGGCAGATAGTTGGTATCTAAAGTCTGGGCTAGCTGAGCAGTTTTTTGGTGGGCATCGGCGATCGCGCTTTGTCTTGCCACATAATAAAAACAGTTTAAGCGGGAGTTATATTGTTCAATACGAGATAAATATAGTTCGGTTAACTCTAAAGGAGTAACTTGTCGATCTTTAATCAGCCTGGCTTGTTCTAATGCTGAAGTAAAAGCTAGAGCGGTTAAGTTGTTCAAAGACATAAAGTAGCTAATTAAGTGTTAAGAGTTAGTCCGCTATTAGAATCAAAGATAAATAGTTGTTCTAAATCGAATTTTACCTTGAGGCGATCGCCTTTCTTACCTTGCCAATCAGCATCTGTAAGCAGATTAAGCCCAAAATTGCCTTCTAGGGCAATAGCTTTAACTAAAGTTTCTCTGCCTAAAGGTTCAATTAAATCAACCTTTAGCAATAAACAGTCTTCATTATCTTCCGCGGAATCACTTTCCAGCGTAATATGTTCGGGACGAATGCCCAGGTCAAATGACCCTGGAACTAACTGCAACCGCTGTTTTAGCGTAGAATTAAGTTTAATCGATTGATTGTTGAACATAATTAACCTTTCGCCATCGTAAGCTGCGGGTAGAATATTCATCGGTGGATTACCGATAAACCCAGCTACCATGCTATTTACAGGATTGGCATAAATCGTCTGGGGACTGCCAATCTGCTGCACTCTGCCATCAGCTAAAACTACTAGGCGATCTGCTAAGGTCATTGCCTCTACCTGATCGTGAGTAACATAAACTGTAGTAATCCCAACCCGTTGATGTAGGTGTTTTAATTCGGCTCTCGTATCATCCCGTAGCTGAGCGTCCAAATTAGATAGAGGTTCGTCTAATAAGAATACCTGAGGCTGGCGGGCGATCGCTCTACCCAAAGCTACTCGCTGTTGTTGTCCTCCTGATAGCTGCTTTGGTTTGCGCTTGAGTAAATGTTCAATATCTAAAGCACGAGCTACTTCTTCTACTTTACTGGCGATCTCTTGCTGGCTTTTTCGCCGCATTTTTAAACCAAAAGCCAGATTATCAGCGACGGTTAGATGAGGATAGAGAGCATAATTTTGAAACACCATTGCCACATCTCTTTGCCGTGCCGGTATGTCGTTGACTAATTTATTGCCAATATAAAGTTCACCGCGAGTAATAGATTCTAATCCAGCGATCGTTCTCAGAACAGTTGACTTACCACATCCTGAAGGGCCAACTAGTACCCAAAAAGCGCCATCGGGAATTTTAAAAGTAATATCTTCAATTGCTGTAACCCGATCGAATTGACGCGTAATTCCCTGTAGACTGACTTGAGCCATAAACTATTTAAACTTCTACCATTAGACTGATTTTACAGCCTGTCAATTAAAGATACGTTGTACTAATAAGTTGCTAATTGTTGGCTTGATTTCCTAAGAGGTAATTATCATTTTCTAAAGCCGATGAATTTTCCCGAGAAGATACAGTTTGACCAAAAATCTGCCTTCTTGGTTCAGGTAGAGAAAAGTAAGTTAAATAAAAAAAACCAAATCTTACTTCATACTGCTAAACCAAATTTATTGTTCCGTATTCTAGCTATTATCTTAGCTTTTCCCCTGCTGATTATTTTAATGTTGATGAGTGTCTTATGTTCTGATCGACAATGGGAGCATTTTTGGGATGAAATGTTTTAGCTTTAATTATTAAGTGAAGAGACTAGACTCAAAAAATAGCGACAGAGATGATAAAAATCATCTAAATACTCAGGCATAAAGATTATAACCAGTTAACGCCAGCGAAGCCAATTAAGCTCAAAAATATAAGTTAATCTTGTTGATTTAAGAACACCGTTGTTAGAATAGCCTTGTTTTCTGGAAATACAAGATTTGCTGATGTCTAGAACTTCTGTTTCTGCCTTACGAGATGGAGTTATTCTAAACAATCGCTACCGAATTGTTAAGCAGATTGGTCGAGGTGGTTTTGGTAGAGCCTATTTAGCCGAAGATACTCATCGCTATCGAGAATTATGCGTTCTCAAAGAATTTGCTCCTCAAGTAGAAAGCGATCGCGAATTACGTCAGGCAGAAGATTTGTTTGAACGCGAAGCGGGAATACTATATAAGCTCAGCCACAAGCAAATTCCTAAGTTTGAGGCACTGCTGAGAACTCGCATTGATGGTAGGCGATCGCTTTTTTTGGTTCAAGAATATGTTGAGGGACAAAGCTATTGGCAACTGCTGAAGCGTCAGGGTAAACTCACCGAGACAGAAGTTACCAAGATGATCTGGGAATTACTTCCTGTCTTAGATTATATTCATGCTTCCAAATTAATCCATCGGGATATTTCTCCAGATAATTTGATTCGTCGAAATCTAGATGATCAGACTGTTTTAATTGATTTTGGCTGCGTTAAAATTGCTGCTAATGCGGTTTCTAAAACGACAGGGCATTCAATTACCATTATTGGCAAGAAAGGCTATTCCCCTGATGAGCAAATTCGCCGTGGTCAGGCTTTTGCCTGTAGCGATCTCTATTCATTAGCAGCAACTGCCATAGTTTTACTAACTGGCAAGCAACCAGACGAACTATATGATAGTCATCAAGGTCGCTGGGACTGGGAGTCTCAGGCAAAAGTAAGTCCTAGTTTAAAAAAATTATTAAACAAAATGCTGGCATATAAGCCATGCGATCGCTATCAGTCGGCTGACCGAGTACGTCAGGTGTTATCCAAAGAGAGAAATTCAGGCTTGAACAGCTTGATCTCTCATTTTCGTACTTTAATCGTCGCACCAGGCGATCGCCAAGCTGATTACCAGCCGAGCAGCTTTTCTTCTATAATAAGTAGTCATGTTTCTCGCTTTATTGGCGAGCCAAAGCGTATTTCTCGACAAATTACGCTTATTCCATCTCGGGCTGATTTTAGAAAAGCTAGACCTTGGCAATGGGGCCTAATTACCGCAGGAGTTCTCTTAATTCCTGGCTTGGTTAGCTTTGCCATCATTAAAAGTAGAATTGCTGCCACAGTTGTTTTCGATTTAAAGCGCAATTCTAACAATTCTGTTTTAAGCCAGAACGAGCAATATCTTCAACAAAAAATATATCGAAGAGTTAAATCTTTAAACCTTAATGCTGGAGCGTTTTATAAACAAGTAGATTTTGCTTTTCATGAGCAACACCCTCAGCTAAAAGGAGTGCAGTTAACTGAAAAATCTGAACATCAACCCTATCGAAAAGTTTGGTACCAAATCGCTAATACCTTGTTAAAAGAACAGGAGAGAAGACGATAGTTACGCCTCGACCCTAGCTCAGTTAACTAACTTTTTGATTAATATACTAAGCGATTTGTTGTCAGCAAAACTTACTATTGCCAAGCCTTACTAGTCTTCAGGATCGATAGTTTTACTTGGAGAAGCATCATACAGCGCGTCTAATTTAGAACGGGCATCATCTACCGATACTGAACGCATTACCAACAAGGGTTCATCAATCACTTTACCCTGCTCATCTAGCAACTCAGGATGAACTGTTTTTTGGTCAAAGCGAGATTGATTTTTCGTTGAATTGTTGTAATTTGGAGGATATAACTTTTGAGTTTCTGCACTCAAGGTAACTAAGCTCCTAATTAGATTACTAACTGCCAAAAGAGCAATAGCCGTAAATACTAGAATGTAAATTAAATGCAACATATGGTCTAATTTTCCCTCATAAACTCATCACAATAATCGTTAACTCGAACATCACAAGTTTTTTTACTGTTGTTTAGGATTTTGATTTGCTTGATTTTTAATTTCCCGCCATTTCTGAGCTACGTTCCAGCACTCCGCAACTAGCTGATGCCAGGGAAGTAACATTTTCGAGTCTATTCCTGCTAAACCATCAGTAGCCTTAAAAAGCATTTGAGCCGTTTGAACCTCCTGTTGGCTATGAATGATTCTCTCCAACAGTTGAGCCTGCTCTTGAGCAGAAAAGAAAGACATTGACTCTGATTCTAATAAAGAGCGCGATCGCCCGAACCAATATTGAAAATCTTCTAAGAGTGGCTCTAGAACCGTTTTTAGCAGCTCCTTCTCAGTAGGTTGTTCGGTAGACATTAATTATAATTATTTTAAAATCAGCTTATTATCTCAATATTTATCTTAGCGTTTCTTACAAAAATTAATATAGATTTCATTTTTTTTATATTGAATCGATAAATTTGGCTGCGATCGGATTAACCTATTGAATCAATATTTTTTAAATATTTCTTGTTTGTGCCAAAAGTCTTGATGTGATAACCGAATACCAATACCGATCTAAAATATAACGATATTACTTGCCTCTCTATATAACAGCCGATGCCCGAAGCAGAACAAGCACAACAACCGATTAAACTACTCCGCACTAGTGAATCCAAATCGTTACAAAAAATCCGTCACACCGCGTCTCACATCATGGCAATGGCGGTGCAAAAGCTGTTTCCTAAAGCACAGGTAACGATTGGACCATGGACAGAAAATGGCTTTTATTACGATTTTGATAATCCCGATCCCTTCACTGACAAGGATTTGAAAAAAATCCGTAAAGAAATGATCAAGATTATTAATCGCAAGCTGCCCGTAGTGCGAGAAGAGGTTAGCCGAGAAGAAGCTAAAAGTCGGATTGAAGCCCAAAACGAACCTTATAAGCTAGAAGTCTTAGACAGTATTCAAGAGCCTATAACTATTTATCATTTAGGAGAACAGTGGTGGGATCTTTGTGCCGGACCTCACTTGGAAAACACTGCCGAGATCGATCCTCAAGCGCTCGCTCTTGAAAGCGTGGCAGGGGCATATTGGCGCGGGGACGAAACTAAAGCCCAGCTACAGCGTATCTACGGTACTGCCTGGGAGACACCCGAACAGCTAGCCGAATATCAACGCCGTAAAGAAGAAGCCTTAAAACGCGACCATCGTAAATTAGGTAAAGAACTAGGTCTATTTATCTTTGCCGATCCCGTTGGTCCTGGTTTACCCTTATGGACTCCAAAAGGAACTATTTTGCGATCGCAATTAGAAGATTATCTCAAGCAAGAACAAATTAAACGGGGTTATCTTCCAGTAGTTACGCCTCACTTGGGTAAAGTCGATTTATTTAAAATCTCAGGACACTGGCAAAACTACAAAGAAGATATGTTCCCAATGATGGCGGAAGATGAGGTCGCAGCAGCAGCAGAACAGGGTTTTGTCCTCAAGCCGATGAACTGCCCGTTTCATATTCAGATTTATCAAAGTGAGTTACGTTCCTATAAAGAGTTACCCATACGCTATGCTGAGTTTGGCACAGTGTATCGTTATGAGCAGTCAGGGGAATTAGGCGGATTAACTAGAGTTAGAGGCTTTACCGTCGATGACTCTCACTTATTTGTTACCCCAGAACAGTTAGACGATGAGTTTATGAAGGTAGTCGATCTAATCCTGTCTGTCTTCAAAAGTTTGCAGCTTACCAACTTTAAAGCCCGTCTTAGCTTCCGCGATCCAGAATCAGATAAATACATGGGTTCAGACGAAGCTTGGGATAAAGCCCAGAGTGCCATCCGTCGGGCGGTAGAACAGATGGAGATGAATCATTTTGAAGGTATAGGCGAAGCTGCTTTTTATGGGCCAAAGCTCGACTTTATCTTTGAAGATGCTTTGGGTAGAGAATGGCAGCTAGGAACAGTACAAGTAGACTATAATCTACCTGAACGCTTTGGGTTGGAGTATGTTGCCGAAGATGGTTCTCGCCAGCGTCCCATTATGATTCACCGCGCTCCTTTTGGCTCTTTAGAAAGGCTGATCGGCATCTTGATTGAAGAATACGCAGGAGACTTTCCGCTGTGGTTAGCACCTGTGCAGGTGCGCTTATTGCCCGTCAGGGATGCTCATTTTGATTATGTCAAAGAAGTCGCAGCCAAAATGCAGGCAGCAGGCATTCGTGCCGAAGCTGATACTAGTGGCGAGCGTCTGGGTAAGATGATTCGTAATGCTGAAAAACAAAAAATTCCTGTGATGTCGGTAGTAGGCGATCAAGAGGTAGAAAACAATACTTTGAGTATCCGTACCCGCGCTTCTGGGGAGTTAGGAGCGATCGCCATATCAGAAGCGATCGACAAGTTAACTACAGCCATCTCAGAACATAGCAATTTTTAGCTTCATGGTTGTTGCGTATTTAATTACTAGAAGAGCTGATAGCTATTAGCTAATAGCTATCAGCTTTTATTTATTTGCCAATAGCTGATGGCTGATAGCCAGAATAATAGAAACTAATCAAAAACAACCTAAATCCGCTGTTCAAAATTGCCATGACTATGTCGATCGTAATTTGTCCTGGTATTCATTCCCCACAATTAACGGAAAGCTTTGTTCGAGCAATCGAAAACAGTGTTGGACAAAAAAATTATTTAATTTTACCAACCGAGCGATATCTTCCCTATTCGGCGATCGCCATTAATCGATGGTTAAACCAACAACAGCTATCTAAAACTCAACCATTATCTTTTATTGCCTTTAGTGCGGGTGTTGTCGGGGGAATTGGTGCAGCTAAAAGATGGCAGTTGCAGGGTGGCAAGATTAATCACTTTATTGCTTTTGACGGTTGGGGAATGCCTTTGCTAGGTGATTTTCCCATTTATCGCGTTAGTCATGATTACTTTACTCATTGGAGTTCAGGAATCTTAGGTGCAGGACAAAGAGGCTTTTACGCCGATCCTTTAGTGGAACATTTAGACTTATGGCGATCGCCTGAAAATTGTTCAGGATGGCAGATAATTAGTTCAGGTTGGAAAATTCGTAATACATTGACCAACTATTTAACTAATGTCTTAAATTCTTAACATTAACTCTGAATAATAATGGCTACAGATAAAACTGACACTAAATCTTCTAAACTATATATTTTAGTGTGTTTTTCGCAACTGTTTATCGACACCCAGAGCAATTTAACTTTATAGTTAAGAACTTTAGCCTAAAAATTACTGCTGATTTTTGTTGCATATTAGACAGTAAATTTTACAATGAAAGAATAAGCAAGTTAGACGGATAGCAAGCGTGGTATTTACAAGTATTTCCAAAAGCTCACAATCGATCCAAATCCCCCAACGTCGCACAGGCGCGTATGCTTTAATGGACAGCCTGCGCTGTCATGGTGTCAAGCATATCTTTGGCTATCCTGGTGGGGCAATACTCCCAATTTATGACGAGTTATATCGTTCTGAAGCCAGGGGAGAAGTCCAGCATATTCTAGTACGTCATGAACAGGCTGCATCCCACGCAGCAGATGGCTATGCTCGCGCTACAGGAAAGGTAGGAGTTTGTTTTGCTACTTCGGGGCCAGGGGCTACTAACCTAGTTACAGGTATTGCTACGGCTCATCTGGATTCGATTCCGATGGTAATAATTACAGGTCAGGTACCTCGCGCGGCAATTGGCACTGACGCTTTTCAGGAAATAGATATTTTTGGAATAACCACTCCCATAGTCAAAAATTCTTATGTGGTGCGTCATGCTAAAGACATGGCAAGAATTGTGGCTGAAGCTTTTCATATCGCCAGTACTGGTCGTCCTGGACCAGTTTTAATTGATGTTCCTAAAGACGTTGGTAATGAAGAATTTGATTATCTACCCGTACCGCCAGGAAAAGTTAATCTCAGGGGATACAAGCCTACAGTTAAGGGCAACCCACGTCAAATTAATGCCGCTCTTAGGCTAATTACCCAGTCAGAGAAGCCCCTAATGTATGTTGGCGGTGGTGCAGTTGCTTCAGATGCTCATGCTCAGATTAAAGAATTAGCGGAAAAATTTCAGATTCCTGTAACCACAACTTTAATGGGCATAGGAGCTTTTGATGAACATAATCCTCTAGCGTTAGGAATGTTGGGAATGCACGGGACAGCCTATGCTAACTTTGCCGTAAGTGAATGTGATTTACTAATTGCTGTTGGTGCAAGATTTGACGATCGCGTTACGGGTAAGTTAGATGAGTTTGCCAGTCGTTCTAAAGTAATCCACATTGACATCGATCCTGCTGAAGTGGGCAAAAATCGTATTCCTGAGGTCCCAATTGTGGGCGACGTACGTAAAGTGCTAGAACAGATTCTTAAAAGAGCCAAAGAAGAAGACTTTGACGCAAGTTTTGGCATGACTAAATCTTGGTTAGAGCAGATAAATCACTGGCGCGCAGAATATCCTTTGACCGCACCTCATCCCGAACAGGGTTTGTCACCCCAAGAAGTAATTGTCGAAATAAGTAACCAAGCACCGCAGGCTTTTTATACTACTGATGTTGGTCAACACCAGATGTGGGCAGCTCAGTTTTTGAAAAATGGTCCTCGTCGTTGGATTTCCAGCGCAGCTTTAGGCACTATGGGCTACGGTTTGCCGTCTGCCATGGGTGTTAAGGTAGCTATTCCCGATGAAGAAACTATTTGTATCAGTGGTGATGCCAGTTTCCAAATGAATCCTCAAGAGTTGGGAACTTTGGCGCAGTTTAATATTAACGTCAAAACCGTAATTATTAATAACGGTTGGCAGGGAATGGTGCGTCAGTGGCAAGAAAACTTTTTTGGAGAGCGATATTCTTCCTCCAATATGGAAGTGGGTGCGCCAGATTTTGTCATGTTAGCTCAGGCTTATGGTATCAAAGGCATGATCGTGCGCGATCGCGCTGAATTATCCAGTGCTATTGCCGAAATGTTAGCTCATGAAGGGCCAGTATTAATGGACGTGCGTGTTACCAAAAACGAAAACTGCTATCCAATGATTGCCCCTGGTAAAAGCAATGCTCATATGTTGGGTTTACCCCAAAAAGAACAGCCTTCGGCTGAGTTTGTTAACTGTCGTGAGTGCGGTACAACTAATCCTATTGCCAACAAGTTCTGTCCTGAATGTGGTAATCAACTGTAATTCTTGTTTCAGTGGGGTTTAGTGGGCGCAAATGCAGCATATTCCACGCGAGCCTGCTGTAACTGATATTTCTGGCAAGCGATCGCTCTAGGTAGGGCGATCGCTTTTTAGTTTTCCAGTTTATTCGATACCGATCCATTACCGGTTACTTTATTGGGAAGCGATCGTAGTACGGATGTTGCAGTGTTTAAATCCGATATAGAACTATCAATTGCACCGATAGATAGCGATCGCTTGATTCGTGCCAGAGGTCTAATAAAAATAGACTAAAACTAATGTAGGTCGAGTCACAGAAACAGACAGAAATTATAAAAAGCCCTTATTTCTATTACCGAGCTACAAACTCTGATAATCTTTTAACTCCTTCTTTGATGGTATCCATATCTGTGGCATAAGAAAAGCGGATGCAATTGTCCATACCGAAAGCGACACCAGGAATGGCTGCAACCTGTTTAGTGTCTAATAAATCTTTACAGAATTCCAGAGATTTTTGACCTGTTTTAGATATATCCACAAAGAGATAGAAAGCACCGTAAGGTTTAGGACAGCTTAACTGAGGAATATCGTTGATTGCTTGATGCATATAGGCTCTACGTTGAGTAAACGCACTCAGCATTTCCTGGACACATTCTTGAGAAGATTCCAAAGCTGCGATCGCGCCATACTGAGCGAAGGTGCAGACATTAGAGGTACTATGTCCCTGAATTGTCGCCATCGCCTGTAATATTTTTGAAGGTGCTGCTGCGTAACCGACTCGCCAACCAGTCATCGAATGGCTTTTGGCAAAACCGTTGCTAGTAATAGTGCGGGCAAAGATATCTGCGTCTATTGAACCTATACTTAGATGTTGAGCATCATCATAAAGAATTTTTTCATAGATTTCATCAGAAACTACTAAAATATTTTGTTCGACGATTACCTTGGCTAAAGCTCGAACTTCATCAGGTGCATAAACTGTTCCTGTAGGGTTAGAAGGAGAGTTAAACACCAACAGCTTCGTCTTAGGGGTAATAGCTTGCTCTAACTGTTGAGGCGTAATTTTATAGTTATTTTCGGCTGTTGTATCCACAATTATGGAAGTACCGCCAGCCAGCTTAACCATTTCTGGATAACTCAACCAATAGGGTGCAGGAATAATTACCTCGTCCCCTGACTCAATTAAAGCTTGCATCAGGTTAAACAGGGAAAATTTACCGCCATTGGTAACAATAATATTTTCCGCCTGGTAGTTAAGATGATTATCTTTCTTGAGCTTATTGGAGATCGCTTCTCTTAACTTTAATTCTCCTACCGCAGCACCATAACGGGTTTTTCCTTCATCTAGGGCAGTTTTGGCAGCTTCACAAATATGTTTGGGTGTCGGAAAATCTGGTTCTCCTGCACTAAAGCTACAAACATCAATTCCCTGTGCTTTCATCGCTTTCGCTTTCGCGGAAATTGCTAAGGTAATAGATGGTGATACTCGATTGACTCTTGCTGCTAGTTCCATTTCATTCAAACCCAAGATATTCTGTGTTGCACCCAGTAGGTTAATCTATAGTGTCGCAAAGAGTAATTAGCTTAACTGATATCCTGGCACTTTTCTTTACATTTGGCTCAATTGTCAGCAAAAGATGATTTAGTTGCCCAAAATTCTAGGCACAGTAACGTTAATTTAGAATTGGCAATACATTGGCGAATTAGGTATCAGCGAATCGAATTTGAAACAAATGAACGCAGATGGATTTGTCTGTGGGTTTGATGATGAATTGTTTTTTGATGATCTTGGTTTTTGGTTGCTAAGTTACGCTTGACTCGCATAAGCCAATATTTAAACCTGATGGTAACATTACTAAGCAAAGCTCAAATATATCCACTTTATTTAGGTTGAATAGTGGCAAAGGTTGTAGTCGAAAACGTCTATAAAAGCTACTCTCGCGGGAAGGTAGAACACGATCGCACATCTGAAGGCAAAACAGATCTCGCTCCCATCAAAGATAAATCTAAGCAGGTTAGTGTCTTGCGGGATATTAATTTTACCGCGAAAGATGGAGAATTTTTGGTCTTAGTTGGTCCTTCTGGTTGCGGAAAGAGTACCCTACTGCGTTTATTGGCGGGATTAGAAGAATTGACGGGAGGAAATATTAAAATTGGCGATCGCCTCGTCAACGATCTCCCGCCTAAAGCCAGAGATATTGCGATGGTGTTCCAAAATTACGCGCTTTATCCTCATCTGAATATTTACGACAATATTGCCTTTGGCTTAAGAAGAAATTCGGGTAATGGCAGCAAAGAGAAAGTTAACTCTGGTTTGTTGGCGAATGTTTTAACTTCAACAACCCGCAGGTTGCCCCGAAGTCTGCGCTATACTTCTGCTAAAGAGCAAGCCGTGCGTGATCGGGTTAGATACGTGGCTAGTTTATTGCAGATCGAATCTTTACTGTATCGTTTACCGAAAGAACTATCTGGAGGACAAAAACAACGGGTAGCATTGGGTAGAGCGATCGCTCGTAACCCTCAAGTTTTTTTGATGGATGAGCCTTTATCTAACCTGGATGCTAAATTGCGGACGCAAACTCGCGCTCAAATTGTCAAGCTTCAACGACAGTTAAACACAACTACGATCTATGTCACCCACGATCAGACAGAGGCAATGACCATGGGCGATCGCATTGCGGTGATGAACAACGGTCAGATTCAACAAATTGCCCCACCTTTAGAGATTTATGAGCGACCAGCAAACCGCTTTGTAGCTGAGTTTATTGGTTCTCCACCCATGAATTTTTTACCAGTAGATTTAGTTGCTCTCAAGCTAGTTAATCAAGACTTTATTCTCGATCTGCCTGAATCGTGGACAAAATCGCTGCAATCTAGTCAAGCAAAGTCATTAACTTTGGGTATTCGTCCCCAACATTTATTTATCGGTACAGAAAGTAAATCCAGTATTCAAATTGAGGTAGATTTAGTAGAAGCATTGGGAAATGAAACCTACATATCTGCTCATTTAATCAGACAGCCTGATATTACCCTAACGGTATCTCTGCTACCAAATACATTTGTTCGAGTTGGCGATCGCCTTTGGTTGGCTGTAGATCTTGATAAAATCCATCTTTTTACAGTTGATGATGGACGAGCGCTCACTCTCTAATAACAGTTAAAATCAATATTTTCTGGTGTGTTCGCAATTATCGAGTTGCACCATTAACTGATAACGAAATAACGAAATAACTATTAACGATGATTAAAACACCAGATTGGGTCAAAAACGCCGTTTTTTATCAAATATTTCCCGATCGCTTTGCCAGAGGTGAATCCACTATTAAAGGACAATGGCAAGCTTCTACCTATGAGGGTTGGGATGCTACTCCTACCTTTAAAGGATATAAGGGAGGCAACTTATGGGGCGTAATTGAAAAACTAGATTACATCAAAGATTTAGGTGCAAATGCGATCTACTTCACCCCAATTTTTCAGTCGGCTTCTAATCATCGCTACCATACCCACGATTATTATGAGATAGATCCGATGTTAGGAGGAAATGTGGCATTTGATGCCTTAATTAAAGCTGCTCACCAGAAAGATATTAAATTGGTGCTGGATGGAGTATTCAACCATGCCAGTCGAGGCTTTTTCTTCTTTAGCGATATTTTGGAAAATGGCCCTAACTCTCCTTGGTTAGACTGGTTCAAGATTCACGATTGGCCTTTGTCTGCTTATGACGGCAGTAAACCAGCTAACTATGAAAGCTGGATTGGCGATCGCGCTTTACCTGAGTTTAATCACGACAATCCCCAGGTCAAGGAATATATTATGCAGGTGGCTGAATATTGGCTGTATCAAGGTATTGATGGCTGGCGGTTGGATGTGCCGAACGAAGTAGATACCCCAGGATTTTGGCAGGAATTTCGCGATCGCGTCAAAGCGGTCAACCCCGAAGCCTATATCGTCGGTGAAATTTGGGGCGATGCCAGTCAGTGGCTAGACGGGACGCAGTTTGATGGCGTAATGAACTATCGCTTTACTGAACCGACTATTGCTTTTGCTGGTGGAGAAAATTATATTCCTGAATTTTGTCAGGGTGAACTCAGACCATATCCGCCTATTTCTGGCGTGGAATATGCCATCCGCATTGAGGCTTTGCTCAAGCAGTATGATTGGGAAATACAGCAGACTCAACTTAACTTACTCGATAGTCATGACACTCCCAGAATGATCACAACTGTGGGTGAAGATAAAAAAAGCTTTCTGTTGGCTACAGTGCTGCTGATGACTTTCCCTGGTGCGCCGAGCATTTTCTATGGCGATGAGGTTGGTTTGCCTGGGGGAAAAGATCCCGATTGTCGTCGCGTTTTTCCTGAACCTGAAAATTGGGACGTAGAGATTTTAAAAGAACATAAAACGTTAATTGCGTTGCGCCACCAATATCCAGCATTGCGTACGGGAAAGTATAAAACTCTTTACGCCGATCGACATTTATATGTTTTTGCTCGTATTCTCGACGAGCAAGAAGTTTTAGTAGCGGTTAATACTGGAACAGAAACGGCTAAAGCTATTTCGACGATTACAGGAATTCAGTCTCAACCTCAAGAACTGATTTATGGTTCAGGTAGATTAGACTGGCATCATACTGGTGGTGAGCAAAAGTTAGAAATTGTTGTTCCTGCTAAAAGCAGCATGATAGTAGCTTAATTTTGGCGGAGGGGTTGGCTGGTGCAGGGCGATTGTTTGCCATTTTAGCGGCATTCTAAGGTAATTACGGTTACTTCTGGCGGACAATTAAAACGTCCAGGCAAATAAGAGCCTAAACCACGATTGATGTATAGCTGATTAGTGCCTACTTGATGCCAACCTTGCGACCAATTCCAATGCTGAGTAATTTTCGCACAGTCTTTGATGTACGGTAGGCGATCGCGTAGCGATTTTGGTACATACTGTCTGATTTTGGGTAAAATCGAAACTACTGAACCATAATTAGGAATGACGATTTGTCCGCCGTGAGTGTGTCCTGAAAGCTGTAAATCTACTCTCCAGTTTTTGAGTACGCTAGCTGAGTCTGGATTATGGGATAAAACAATACGAGGTGTATCTAGGGGAATTTGTTCTAGTACTGGTGCTGGTTTAAATTCCCGTGACCCGAAATCAGGTAAACCAGCGATCGCCAAATCCTCTCCTAAAGGATAAGCAACTTCATTCCAAAGTATTTTGAGCTTAATTTTACCTAAAGCCCGAATGATCTGTTGCCCTGCGCTCTTAGGAATGAGGTCATGATTTCCTAAACAACCATAGACTCCATATTTACTCTTGAGGTTTTGCAGGTGAGTTGCCAACTCGTCAATCGGTTGAGGATTATCGGTAACAAAGTCTCCCGTAATTAGAACTAAATCTGGGTTAACCTCATTGCTAAGAGCGATCGCTCTTAGGAGAGTTGGCGCGGTTAAACGTATTCCATCGTAATGTAGATCCGATAGCTGTACTATTTTAATACCCGATAAATGAGGCGATAAATTATTGATGGCGATCGCTATTTTCTCGACTTTGATCGGTTCGGTAATAATCATGCTGTGTTTATTAAGATCCAAAAGCAAATCTTATTGATTAAAAAAAATTACGGATTTGAGAACGGCAAAGTAGAATGACAACATGTATTTGTTTTGCTAACTATCACCAGAATTTGAGTTTATATCATACTGTGAGGCATTTATGAGCCGAATCAAAATATTCTTACTGCTATTGATTATCGCTGCATTAAGTATTGTCTTTATTCAAAACCGAGAGCCAATTGCCCTCAAGCTGCTTTGTCCTGATAATGCCAGCTCATGTTTATATCAAACTGCTCAATTACCTCTGGCGATTTGGATTGGTCTATTTACTTTAAACGGAGCGATCATTAATTTACTGGTACAGTTTCTCAGTGCTTATGGTTACTCTAACTCTAATAGGCAAAAGTATCCTTTAGACGATGATTTGTATCCCAATGAAAAGAACTGGAACACTAGAAATAGTAGCAATAAATATTCAAAATCGGCTGAAATTGATGATTTTTCAGTTAAAGAGCGAGGTCGTTTCTCTGATGTTACTACTTATGAAGTTAAGCAAGAGCCACAAAATGTAGAGCATTCGGGTTCTACTTATTCTTATAAATATCGAGAAGCTAGCGATCGCCCTGAAACCACTCAAGATAATTCTCAAAAAACATCAGCTAAATCTGAGATTAATTCCAACGTTACTCAGGAACAAAATGACGAAGAATGGATTTAAGACTGGATTTAAGAATAGTGATTAGCAGTAAATATCTCTCTTGATTCTTGCTTTACTATACCAACCATAGTAGCTTGTTGAAGATGGATAAATGCTTCTAAATCTTCAAGCTCGTATTTATTTCTCAACATCATTCTCAGCTTCTCTTCTGCCTCTAAGCTCAAATACCCTGTGGTCAAAGCTTGGTGTACTATTTCGCGAATTAATTTCATAATTGATTTATTGACCTCTAATTATTATAAAGTTTCCTTTAAGAATTCTGAGCGAGCGTGAGTAAAATCCTCAATATTCAGAGTTCTTGCCCAAAAAATTTGCCGATTAATTATTAAAGTTTAGTTAAGTTTGTGTATGTTTTCTGTAATTTAAATCACCCTCGCTTCAGTGGTCAGCTCATAAATATAATGTTTTGGTAAAGCGATTTAAAAATTCGAGCCATAAATGAAAGAAAGCTATTTCTACTGCGTTCTCTTTTATTAACGATAGACAATTTACCAGCAATTCTGGTGCAAAAGTCAGCAAAAGCCTGTATCCATCCGAACGACATACGTATAAATACTCAAAAAGATTTAAAATCTAAATATTATAGCGTTAGTTTGCCATCAGTAATATTAGTGAGGATTATGTCAGGAAAAAATTTTTCAGCATACTACAAAATTGAGCATTTAAATAGCTGACAATTTTGTTTGTGGTCAACGTTACACCGTCGCATTTTTTGGCGAACATCTGAAATAACATTTCCCGTCGCCTGCCTGCCGACAAGTAGATGCGGGCGCAGCACTTAGTCTATGCGATCGCAGATTAATTAATATAAGATTCTTAAGTTACAGAAAATAATATCGATAATGAGTAATTTACTACAAGGTTTAAATATCTATTTAATTGGCATGATGGGTTCAGGAAAGACGACAGTTAGTAAACATCTGGCTCAAAGTCTTGACTATCGCTTTATAGATACAGATCGAACCATAGAAGCGATCGCCAAAAAACCGATTTCGGCAATTTTTGAACAAGAAGGAGAAGCATATTTTCGGGATCTAGAGACTAAAGTATTAGCCGAATTATCGGTTTATACTCGCTCAGTAATTTCCACCGGAGGCGGAATTATTCAAGAACAAATTAACTGGAGTTATCTCAGACAGGGTTTAATTGTCTGGCTCGATGTAGATTTAGAGACATTAAAAAAAAGAGTAGCCCAAGATCGAACTAGACCATTGGCTGAGAAACTAGAATTATTGCTAGAAACTCGTCGTCCTTTGTATGCTCAAGCAGACATCCACATCTCAACTAAGCCAGAAGAAGCCCCCCAAGAAGTATCTACCCAAATCATTAAGATTATTCCAACTGTTCTCAAGTCTCAAGTTTAGTCTGCCGATTAAAATTAAAAATTAGTGCAGTGCCGACATTCAAACTAGAAATCTGATTCTCAAGACTTAAATTTTATGCTTAACGACAGCGAATATTTTCAAGAAGCAGCAGCGACTCGCGTTCGGATTCTTAGTGAAGCCCTGCCCTATATTCAAAAATTTGCTAAGCGAACCATTGTGATTAAATATGGTGGTGCAGCAATGAAAGATAGTAGCCTCAAGACGAAGGTAATCAACGATGTGGTTTTTCTTTCCTGTATCGGAGTGCGCCCCGTAGTCATTCACGGAGGAGGACCTGAAATCAATACCTGGCTACAGAAAATAAATATTCAGCCCTTGTTTAAGGATGGATTACGGGTCACTGATGCTGCAACCATGGATGTAGTAGAAATGGTTCTAGCAGGTAGAGTAAACAAAGATCTAGTATCACTAATTAATCGTGCGGGAGCTTTGGCAGTAGGTCTGTGTGGTAAAGATGGTAATTTAATTCAAGCCCGTCCAGTTGGCAAAGAAGGAGTCGGCTTTGTGGGGGAAGTTACTAACATTAATACAGGATTAATTGAAACATTAGTTAGCAGTGGTTATGTTCCAGTAATTTCTAGCGTTGCTGCGGACGAAAATGGACAGGCGTATAACATTAATGCCGATACAGTAGCGGGGGAAATTGCCGCAGCTTTACAGGCAGAAAAGCTAATCCTCTTAACTGATACTTCAGGGATATTGTATGACTATCACGAGCCATCAACCCTAATCAAAAAATTAGATATCCAAAAAGCAAGAGAGTTAATTCAACAGGGAATTGTCTCAGGAGGGATGATTCCCAAAGTTTCTTGCTGTGTGCGATCGCTGGCACAAGGAGTTAAGGCAGCTCACATTCTCGATGGTCGTTTACCTCATTCATTACTGCTAGAAATTCTTACCGATGAAGGAATTGGTTCGATGATCGTAGCATCGGAATTGATGAACTAAAAATTATTATTCAACAGTTAACCCAGCCAGTTGATAGACCATGAGCTAATTAAACTATTAATTAAACTATTTACGAATAACTCGAATATAGTTATCGGAGTTGCGGTAGCTTTCGGAATAGTTTGATGGGTTGATGATGATTACAGTACCTCTTCTGTGGCGATCTCCACGAGGATGAGGATGGTAATGGTCGTGACCGTATTTATATTCGTGATCTCTATATTCTCGATCGCCATAATAACCACGTCGATCGTATCTGCTTTCAGGAAGAGGAATATGAGTTCGGGGGCGGAGATTTAGAGGAGTTGGCCCATCGATCTGGCTACGGACACCGACTTGAGCTAGCTCAAAGCTACCCTGAATAAGCTCTGGTGTTGCCTGTGCTGCTGAGGATTCTATGATGCTAAATGCTCCTAGAGAAATAGCTAAAGCACCTAAAAGCGATCGCCAGTTAAATTTATTTCGATATTGTTTACCCATAATCTGTTGCTTTGATCTTGAATACTAGAAGTAAATTATTTAATAATGAATTTAAGTAATTACCACAGTATATTGATATATTAACGTGACGGCAGATAACCAAGAAAAGTTTCAGCAAAAATACCAAGCGGGAAAACAAGCTTTAGAAAGAGGACAATATCGCCTCAGTATTGAAAATTTAGAAGCTGCCCAAGAATTAGTTGCACCTAATTCTCGTCGGGGTGGAAAAGCCAAAATTTGGTTAGTTACCGCTTATCAAGCAGCCAATAAAATCGATGAGGCGATCGCTTTAGCTCAAGACTTAATTACTCATCCTGACACCCAAACCCGCGAACAGGCAAAGCAGATCCTTTATATTATTAAAGCTCCTGTACTGGAGCGACCTAAAGAATGGATGAGCGAAATTCCCGATTTAGCCAAAGCAGACGAAGGCGCATCTCGTTATGTTGCAGCCAAACAGAAACTCTCGTCCCAACCTGTTGAACTAGAACTTGAGGATCTTGAACCCTCTCCCACTGATGCTCCAGATAATCAGTTTGTTTGGTTTGCCTTAATCTTAGTGATTTTAATTATTGGCAGTTTGGTCTGGCTAAGTAAAGTTTAATTAACACTAAATCCGATTGATCGAGTACTGTTGACTTAAAGTAGCTATAACTCTTCTGATGTTATCCCCTTGTCTATTACGGATACACTTACGGATATACCATGCACGGGAATCATGCACGGGCTAGTCTATTACGGATTCCGTGCCTGATTAGCTCCTTACCTCGCGTCACCGCTTCGCAAACGCGTCGCGAAGCGATACCCGATATTGGCTGACTTCTAACTGGCAACCCCTGTGCCAAAAAACTTGGGTGGTTCATCTAGGGTATAAACAGTTGTTTCTGCTGCGATCGCTTGACGAATATATAAAGGGGTTTGCATAATACCTAAAAGAGTCATCCCGTCGATAAAACGATAACCTCCAATGGTTTTTGTTTCAAGTAAACGATCTACTAATTCTGGCTGGGGTTGACCATCGATCGGCTCGTCAGAACAAAGCGCAAATCCCCAAGCACGACCATAAGAAGGAGTCGGTGCCGATAGAGAAGTTACATTACTAAATACTGATTTGAGAGTATTAATCAGACGAGCATGATCCTTAACTTCTGGCGGAGATATTGGGCCAGCTTGAACCATAACAAAACCGCCAGGGTTGAGTACTCTTTTTAATTTGGTAAAATATTCCTTGGTAAACAGGGCAAACGATGGCCCGGATTCAATCGGATCGCTGAGATCGGAAATAATCAGATCCCAGGTTTCGGTAGTAGTGTCTAAAACCTCAAGCGCATCGGCAATCATCAGGTTCACACGAGGATCGGCAAAAGCGTTTTGGTGCATTTCAGGGAGGTGCTGCTTGCAGGCTTCTACTACTTCTCCATCAATATCAATCATTGTCACTTGCTCAACACTTTGCCACCTTAAAACTTCACGGATAGTTGCACCTTCGCCACCGCCCAAAACTAAAATTCTTTGTGGATTTTGATGGGCAATTAAGCCTGGATGTACTAAAGATTCATGATAAATAAACTCGTCCACGGTACAGGACTGCCATTTGCCATCTAAAACTAGTCCTTTGCCAAAAGCCCCCGTCTCGACGATGTACATTTCTTGATAAGGTGTCTGTTGATATGCCAGAACCTTACTCACTCCATGAGTGTAGATGTCCCAAGGAGTTATATATTCGTTGATCCATAGATCTGCTTTAAGTTGGCTACCAGACATATATAAAAGAATGAACAATAAAGGATGATGAATAAATAAGCATAGCAAATGTATAGTAATGCCCGTTTGCTATCTCATTTCTGTTTTATACTGCCTGGCTTAACCAGGTAAAACTGATTAATTTTAACTTAAAAGTCTTTAGCTAAAATCCTTGTCTTGAAGGCTTTGATAGCGATAAAAATTCAAAATATCCAGTAAAATGCCAACAATGCTTACGGTAATGCCTAGAGTTAATACGCCCTGAACTGGCTTCCCGTCACCAAATACTGCTAAAAAATTTAAAATATGAAGCATTCCTTGTTCGCTTACCAACAAAAATCCTGGAACATAGCTAGTTAAAATTAAAAGTCCAAGTAAACTGCCAATCACGAGTACTGGCGCAGCAAAGCTGATCAAAGTAGTTAAAAACAAAGAAAGAAATAAATTTGACACAACTTATATAAATGATTTTGATGAAAGTATCTGTCAAACAAAGGCTGGTTTGAGCTCATGCCCTACCTACCTACTTACTTACACAATATAAGTAAAAATTGTCTTTATCAGGGAATTTCAAAAATCTTAAATAATCATTACTAGTTCAGAGTAAGCTTTACTATTCTTAAGCTTTGTAGCCAAAAATACATTAAATAATCTAATGATTATTAGCTATTTTCAGTCAGACTAGAAGTAATTTTTAATCTAATTATGAAATTGGTTAAGAACTGTCTCAACTTGCAACACTATCGATTTAAACTTCACCACTATTTGTCAGACTTGAGTATCGATCAGTTTAGGAGCCGTATTTTGTCCTGGAAACGTCTAGATGCTCGCCAACCAAGTCAACTTCGCAGTCATAGTTTTCAGTTGGATTTTATCGAAAATCCCTTGTCATCCGTAATTATTGAATGTGGCAAGACTAAGGTTCTCTGCACTGTAAGCGTTGAGGACCGAGTTCCCAAATTTTTGCTCAATAGTGGTCAGGCATGGCTTACTGCCGAATACAGGATGCTACCAGGAGCGACTAACACGCGCCATTCACGGGAACTGATGAAGCTTTCAGGGCGTACCCAAGAAATCCAAAGGTTAATTGGGCGCAGTTTGAGAGCCGCAATAAATCTTCAAGGGTTGGGAGAAAAAACGATTACGATTGATGCTGATGTTCTTCAGGCTGATGCAGGAACACGCACCGCATCGATTACGGGAAGCTATGTAGCGTTAGCCCATGGAATTAATAAATTGATTGCCGCAGGAAAGATTAAAAAATCTTCCTTAATCGAACCTGTGGCGGCGGTATCGGTAGGATTAATTGATGGAGAAGCGTTTTTGGATTTAGACTATTCAGAAGACGTGGCAGCGGATGTAGATTTAAACGTGGTGATGAATGGCAAACTAGAACTGATTGAAATTCAAGGTACAGCTGAGTCTAATAGTATGACGCGATCGCAATTAAACAAGATGCTAGATTTGGCAGAGAAAGGAATTAAAGAATTACTCCAAGCACAAGAGACTGCATTATTAAGTAAACGGTAGAAACGTTCGTTCAATCGAACGTCCCTATAGAGGTAACAATAATCATGAAGCTCGAATTTAATACCGAGTCAACTAACGTTTGGGATTATAAACCCCGATGGTGTCAACCTTGGTCAATTATGCTCACCGGGATCACAATCATTGCTGGTAGCTGGCTAGTGTTACACACTATTTGGCTGACTATTGCTATTTCTTTGGCGATTATTACCTGGTGGGTATACTTTTTAATTCTTTACCCCAAGGCATTTGCCGAATACATAGCAACTAAGCAAACTAAAGTGAATTTAGAGCGCTAACTAGATAAACTTCTAGATGATAAAAATTTATCTAGTTAGCAATTCTTAAGCTAACAGCTACCAAGCACGGAAAATCAACAATTATGATGTAGAAGAAACGGTTTGACGCTTGAACATCTCCTTAAGTACCAAAGCAGGATCTACATAACCACCGTTGTGCTTGAGTACCCAATGTAAGTGTGGTCCAGTAGTGCGCCCACTCATTCCAATACGACCTATTCTGGCACCTACGGGAATGTTTTGTCCTGCGGCAATCTGAATTCCTCCATCTCGATCGAGTAAAAATGTGCCGCTGCTAGAATCTTCAACGTAGCCTTCCAAATGACAGTAAACGTGCTGCCATTCACCAGACTGAATCGCGATTGATGTGCCACACGCCGTATTGTCAGATACTTCGAGAACCTTTCCGCCCCACCAGCTACGAATATAGCTACCACGAGGAGCTGCTAGATCTAAGCCGTTATGAAACTGGCGTTCTCCCGTCACGGGAGAAGTGCGATAGCCGAAACCAGAGGTGTAAGATTGAAAATTTTCTACGGGAAAAGAACCTTTATCCCAAATAGCTGAAACCTCCTGGGCGATTAGATTCTCTTTTGGTACATTTGATGCCTGTAATTGAAAATTTCCCCAATGATTAATTATCAGAGAAATTAATAAAGTCGTAGCAATAAAAGCTAACCAGCGACTCCATCGAACTTTAAATCTGTAGATCATGTATTTTGGCTCAATTAATATAACAATTTACGCTTATTAGCTTTAATGTTTGATTACTCGTCCTATTGATGGAATTGAAATTTAAAAGTTTCCATCTATTAATTAGCAAAAAATAGATAATTTTTAAGTAATAACTGGTAAACAAATCACTCAAGTTAACAGTTTTCTAGTTAAATTTAATTGCCTCAACCAAATATACTGTGAAATTTTTAGACTAGCAAGATAAAACTAAGTATTTATACTAGAAAAGTAGTCCAGCTTTTCAGGTAACTCAATTAATAAAGTTTTGTTTAAATTGTTTAAAATTCTTCAGACTAATTAAGATACATTTAGAATAGGTAGCTATAAATATTATGCGAATAAATATTATCCCTTTTTCTTTTGAACTAGACACGGTAAGCTTAGCAGGTAGCTGTATTTGGTCATTAGCTCTTTATATCGGTTTAGATTCAACCAAAAAATGGATTAGTAACCAATTGGAGCGATGGTTTAACTTCGCAGAGGGATGGCTATACACGTCTACAGAAGAATTTGAGGCAACTCGTCCTGCCAGAGAATCACAGAATGCGTTTTATGCTTCGGTGTTTAGCATTGTGCCTTTTTTGGTTGCAGGGGTGTTAACTAATTGGTTAACTGATATTAGCTTTGGGGGCAGTAGTTGGGCGATCGCTTTAGGAATTATGACCTGTGCGATTTGTAGCTTATTTGCTTTAGCTAATCAAGATTATGACGATTATGAAGACGAGGATTAAGAATCAAGAGTTGTACTTTCTTTAGTTTCCTAATCCCCATTCAGCAAAAACCTTAATTGAAAATCGCTGGATCAACAGTTATCTTATTCGTAGAGCCAGGATTTTCTTACAGGTTCCCAGTTGATTAATTCTGATTCATCAAACCAAAGCGCAACTTCTGTCTGAGCAGTTTCCAGCGCATCAGAGCCATGAATTAAATTACGCCCGATGCTAACTCCAAGATCGCCACGAATTGAACCAGGGGCGGCGGAGACAGGGTTAGTTGCGCCAATAATGTTTCTGGCAGCAGCAATTACCGCGTCACCTTCCCAAACCATCGCAATTACGGGAGCGGAGGTGATAAATTCAACCAAGCCTTGAAAAAAGGGTCTTTCTCGATGAACATCGTAGTGTTTTTCTGCTAGTTCACGGGAAACTTGCATCATTTTTAGTCCCACTAAGGTAAAACCTTTGGATTCAAAACGATGAATAATTTTTCCTGTCAGATGACGCTGTACGCCATCAGGCTTGATCATAATAAAAGTGCGTTCCATAATCTCCTTGGTATTTGGTTACAAAAAATCACAAACTTCAGATTACCCCAGATTGCTGCTGTTTTATCTTTTAGTTTGATCGGTGGTTAATTATTGTTCGCGCGATAACGTTCTATGGCTAATTCAACTAAGCGGTCAACTAGTTCGGGAAAGGAAACTCCGCTGTGCGCCCAAAGTCGGGGATACATACTGGTAGCAGTAAAGCCTGGTAAGGTATTAATTTCATTGATAAAAATTTCTGCTGTGTCTTCGAGATAAAAGAAGTCAACTCTAGCTAATCCTGCTGCGTCTACCGCCATAAACGCTTCAATTGCCATTTCTTGAATGCGATCGGCGATCGCTTGAGGAACATTGGCGGGAATATGTAGCTGGGCTGCGCCTTCGGTGTACTTGGTTTCGTAATCATAAAAGTCGCTGGCAAAGGTGATTTCTCCCACAACAGAAGCCTGGGGATGCTCGTTACCTAGTACAGCACATTCAATTTCTCTGGCATTAATTCCTGCTTCGACTACTATACGACGGTCATAGCTAGCCGCATTATCTAAAGCTGATTCTAATTCAGCACGCGATCTCACCTTGGCAATTCCCACCGACGAACCTAAATTAGCGGGTTTGACAAAACAGGGATAGCCTAATTTTGCCTCTAGATCATCGCAGAGTTTGGGGTAAATACAAGGATTTGAATATATTTGCGATCTATTTACCGCTACATAGTCTACCTGGGGTAATCCTGCTTGAGTAAACGCCATTTTCATGGCAATTTTATCCATTCCCAAAGCTGAACCTAGTACCCCCGAACCAACAAAGGGAACGTTCATCAAGCTAAGTAAACCCTGTACTGTACCATCTTCGCCATTAGGTCCATGCAAAACAGGAAACCAGACATCAATCTCACAATAGCTGAAGTTTTGTCCTGGAGGAGATAAAGCAGAAAAACCCCTGGTTGTCAGTTTGCTTGTCTTTTCGCTGACTGCCGTAGCTTCTTGCGCCGTCAACAGTGATGGTTTGCCCGAAGTTAATACCTGTTGAGCTAGATTGGTAGATTGCCAAGTACCGCTTTTATCAATGTATATTGGCAGAATATCATATTTAGCTTGGTTTTCTCCCTGTTCTAAAGCAGAAGCGATCGCCCTTGCCGAAGTAATTGATACTTCATGTTCTCCTGAACAACCGCCGAATAATAAGCCAACTTTTCGTTTTGCCATAAACTCTTATCACCAAAATCTCACCAGTAATGCTACATCATCTTTTTATTTTTGGTGGAAGATTAATTATTGGCGGCAAGGTCTTAATTGAACTGTAGCAATCTGTAATCATTACATTGACTAGAAGTCAATTAAATATTCAGCAAATTTCCCAAAGCACTTGGAAGAGGTAAGACGATTAAAATTAATAATGCCAAAGCGATTAATCCGCCAAAGTCTCGTTTATTATCTAGTTCGGTAACATCATTAAGAGCAGGCTGATCGATCAAAGGAATTAACCACATGATGATTGTCCAAACCCAAAAATAAGGATGTATCAAAGCAAACAACAAAGCCAAAATTCGGGCAACTTGTCCTACAGCGATCGCGGTTTTTTGTCCAAACACAGCATGAACAATATGCCCCCCATCTAGCTGCCCGATAGGCATAAGGTTAATGGCAGTAATAAACAAACCAACACAGCCTGCCGTTGCTAATGGATGCAGTTGAATTCCCATTTCTGTCGTCAAAGCTGAACCTAAGGCCAATTTTGCCAGTAGACTCAAGAAAAAAGATAACCGAGGATCTTGAGCTTGAATGTTAAAAGCAGATGATTCTTCGAGGGGAACGACTTTGGAAAGAGACAGACCCCAAATGAGTGCTGGAATAATAACTAGTAAGCCTGATAAAGAACCAACAACTGCCGTATCAAATAAAGCTTTACGATGGGGAATAGGCGTTCTCCTCTGGACAATTGCGCCTAATGTTCCCAAAGAAAAACTATCAAGTAGAAACGGGAAGGGAATAAAATAAGGCAGGGTAGTACGAATTTCATAGTACGCAGCCACGAAATAGTGACTGAATTTTTGGAGAGCAATAATCAGTAATAAAGGCAGACTATAGGTGAACCCTTTAACTAATGCGCCTGGATTAGACAGTAGTTCTTCGGAAGTTGTACCGTCAATACTAGCGCCCGCCACCGTAGTAGTTAATAGGGTAATCAAAAACATCGTTACGGCAAATCCAACCCGCAAATCATGGTGAAGTTTACCTGCCTCAGCCGCTTTGGCTTCAGGATTAGGCACTAGGGCGAAAAATGGTTTACCCTTGAGACTTTCTTGGAAAATTAGAAAAAAGCGATCGCCGAAAGCCTGTTCAACGTTTTCTCTAATTTCGTTATAAGCTTTTTCTGGAAGAGTTTTCAGCTTTCCACGACAGAAAATTGCTTGCGGACGGTAATCAATATTTTGGAGGTAATAAATATTCCAAGGAAAACAATTGCGCAGAGTTGTTTCTTCTTGACTATCAATCGGACGAGGTTCTGGATTTTTGGTTAATTTTTGAGCTATGGCAAGTTTTGGGGTTTGTTCTGAGGCAGATTTTTGAGTCGCTTTTACCGGTCTACCTCTTTGTATTAGCCAACCATACAAAAAAGTAGAGAAAATCAAGGGAATTAAAAATACTAGTAAAGGCAAAGGCTGTTCTTCGCCAAAAATATACGTCCATGTAGTCCAAATAAAGGAAGGCAGCATAATCACCAACCAACATAACCAAACTGGGGTATTGGTTTTATCTTTTATACTTCGATCGACGATAAAATAAGCAATAGGGCTTAAGATAATCAAAATTAACCATAGTTTCATAACAAGCCTTCCGAATCGGTTGAAAAAATTCCTTTGGTGATAATTGTTTTGGACAGTGGAATAAGTAAATTAAATATATGAATATAGAATAAAAATGCAATCAGACAATAATTTAAACTATCTCAGTTTCTAGAATGCCCCAAAACTCGACTAAAATTACTGCAAGCCTTGGCAATACTAAATCTCCTCGTCTTATTATGCCAGGAATATTTGCGTTTGCTCCTAATCGAGATACTTTAGGTGCTACCTCTTATTTAATTGTAGATAAGATTGGTAAGATTCTCCTCGATTGCCCTGCTTGGAATGAAGTAAATCAAGAATTTTTACAATCTCAGGGAAGAATTGATTCTCTCGTTATTAGCCATCGTGGCGGAATTGGCAAAAACGTTCTGCAAATGCAGCAAGCTTTAAATTGTCGAGTCATCCTACAAGAACAGGAAGCGTATCTTTTGCCCGAAGTCGAAATTACATCTTTTGATGACAATTTGCAAATCGATGCAGAACTAGAGCTAATTTGGACTCCTGGTCATTCTCCTGGTTCAGCTTGTCTCTATTGGCAGCAGGGGGGGGTATTGTTTACAGGAAGACATTTATTGCCTAAATCTAAAACTGAAATTGTTCCTTTAAAAACTGCTAAGACTTTTCATTGGTGGAGACAGTTAAACAGCATCGCTAAATTGCGCGATCGCTTTAATGCCGAAACCCTTAAATATATTATTCCTGGGGCAAACACTGGTTATTTAAGAGGGACAGGCTATATTGAAAACGCTTATGCACAATTACAAGCATTGGATTTAACCGCATTACGTTCGACAGAAGTTATTTAGTTAGTACTTGCCCTAACAAGATGCACAATTGATGATTTTCATTGCCAATTGAAATATGAAAAATACTGAAACAATTGAAACTCAGATTATCAATGCCGAAGAACGACTCAGACAGGCAATGCTTGCTTCTGATGTGAGCGTCTTGGATGAACTGCTTGCTCCTGAAATTATGATTATCCGTCATCTTGGAGAATTATTACGAAAACAAGATGATCTAAGCGCTCATAAATCTGGTTTGTTCAAGATACACAAGCTAATTCCTTCTGAGTAGCATATTCAAATTCATGGAGAGGTGGCGATCGTATCAGTCCGAATGCAAGTCTGTGGTAGTTATAATAGCAGTCCCGCAAATGGTGACTTTCGTTACACGCGTGTTTGGGCTGTTTCTGCGAGAGGAGCTTGGCACATCGTTGCTGCTCACATAAGTATGGTAGCTTAAACAAAAAAGTATAAACCGACATCAAGCAGAAAAAAGGATAAAGCGAGCTTTGCCAAACGTAAGCTACTCAGAAAGTATAGCAAGTGAACTATAGATTAGGACGTTAGTTATAAGAGCTATTAGCTGCGCAAAGTAAGACGACGGGGCTTATAAAGTCCGCCCGGTGACGGACACAGCCCAAGAGCGATCTGCCCTAAAGGATTAGTGCCTGGAGGCACGTCCGCGATCGCGCTGCGCTATTAGCCCTTTGGGTTCGACAGTTTGCGACGCGTTTGCTTCGAGTGCTATAAATGTCAATCTCAAAGGAAAAAATTCTCATTTAACTCTACTCAACTATAATACGGGTGATATTTAGTACTTCATCCCTCATTCTGGAAAAAATGACCTCTGCTCAACTTTTCGATCTAGCTAATCTTTACATATTGCCCTTTTGGACAATGATGATTTTGTTTCCTAAATGGAACGTTACTCAAAAGGTAATGGGTTCTTATTTACCTTTCTTGCCCTTAATTGGCGCATATATTTATTATCTGGTAGCTACAGTTGAGCCAGAATCCGCAGCAGCCTTAGCTAATCCTCAGCTAGCAGATATTGCTCGCTTTTTTGCCGAAGAAGGTGCAGCAGGTGCGGGATGGGTTCACTTTCTGGTGATGGATTTATTTATCGGCAGATGGATTTATCAGCAAGGGCAAGAAAAAAAGATCTGGACGATTCATTCTTTAATCTTGTGTTTGTTTTTTGGTCCAGTAGGTTTGCTTTCTCATATCGTCACCGATACGATTTTTAGCAAAAGCAATCTGGCAGAAAAGCCAACTGATGCCACAGCTTAACTCGCTAAATAAAAGCGATAATAGCCAACTAAATAAAAAATATCGATCGCGATCGCAATTCCTTTAGTCCATGGTGAATTAAGTAATCCCAAAACAATTGGATTAACTCCAATTACTAAAGCCATTTCCATAAACGCTACTATTCTGCCGTAGTGGTTGGGATCCCAATATGAAAAAGGGCTAATAAAGCGATAGTTACTTAACGGGAAAAAATGACGATGAGCATCATCATTATGTACGGGAAGGTCTAATAAGGAATGACAGACCATACTGATAAACAAAATTATTCCTGGTTGACAATTGAGACGATAGCAAATGGCAGCACCTAGTAAAGCTAAGGGAATGGAGTGAAACAAAGCTACTAAATTCTGCCAAAATGGTTTGTAATAAGCTTCTGACCAAATTTTACCTGAGGGCATTTGGTAAATAAACTTGGCAACAAAATAAAAGATAAAGATTGGTATGTCGGGCACAATTGCCCCAATAGCGATTGCTGTATTATTCTTTGGAGCAATTGTTTTTCCTAGCAACGCTAAATTGAGAATATAGTGACCAGGAGTGTTCATATTATTATCTAAAGTAGTTGAAAGCCTTTGCCACCATACTGTCCCAAAACTTCTCCCGTATGTCCTGTTACTAACCAAAGGATCGATCTAGCACCATCTCGTAAACATTTTTCAACTGGCTCAGGAGGGTTATTAGAAGGAACAGCGATCGGTTTGAAGTCGATCCCTCGACTACCAAAGACTATCTCGCCAATTATTTTGGCTCGTTTCATGTGATTTTCCGAAGTAATTAGATAGACGCTATCAATACCTTGAGCTTGCAGTTCATCTACTAAAGTAGTAAAGTTGGTTACAGTGTCGCTAGCGCGGTAATCAAAATTGAGGCGATCGCGGGAGATGCCCGATTTAGCAAAAATTTCTTGAGCATATTCTTGGGGACTACCAGAAGAGATCCAAATCGGCAGTTGAGGATATTGCTGTGCTAGTTTAGCAGCAAAACGTTCTCGCTCTTCATGTCCGCCCAATACTAATAAAGCTTCGGGAGTAGAGTTAACGTTAGAGACTGGTTTGAATCCAACACAAAGAAATGTTGTTACCACTGACAACAACATTAGGTATCTGAATTTGCTCGCAGGATTGACGTTAACCAAATCAGATTCTGCTCTTGGTGGAAAGCGGAAAAACATAGGCAAAAGAGAAAGATAGGCTCTGATCTATAGCAGGAAGCGATGTCCACAAATTAGCGAAATGCCAGCAAAATATTACGGGAGTGGCGATCGCTAAGAGAGATACTTTTTTAGTAGATTTAACCTATTGTAGATATCTTTATCGAAGATGTCTCTATTTTAGAATTCATTGATTGCGTGGCGATAAATTTTTGTTAACTAACGTAAGTTTATAAGTTTTCCGATTAATCCAGTCAAACGTGAGAAATAATAATCAACAGGGGGACAGATTTTGTTACTCTTGAATACGCTGTATTTTACTTAATTACTTAGCGACTAGGCATGAGAACTAATTACTGTGGCGAATTGCGAGCCGAACATATAAACCAAACCGTGACTATCTTTGGCTGGGTCGATCGCCGTCGCGATCATGGGGGAGTAATCTTTATTGACTTACGCGATCGCACAGGTACGGTTCAAATCGTGAGCGATCCCAAACGCACACCACAATCTTATGCTGATGCCGAATCTTTACGCAGCGAATATGTAGTCAAGGCGGTGGGTAAAGTTAGCCAACGTCCCCCAGAGTCTCTTAATGATAAGCTGCCCACAGGACAGGTAGAAATTTATGCCGAATCCATTGAAGTCTTGAATGCAGTAAGTAAACAGCTACCGTTTCAAGTTTCTACGGCGGATACAGAAAATGTGGGAGAAAAACTACGCCTCAAGCATCGTTATCTAGACTTAAGGCGCGATCGCATGGCAAAAAATCTTCAGCTACGTCATCAGGTAGTCAAAGCAATGCGTCGTTTTTTGGAAGATGAAAAAGACTTTATCGAAGTAGAGACTCCAATCTTAACTCGCTCTACCCCCGAAGGAGCGAGGGATTATCTTGTACCTTCTCGGGTTAATCCTGGTAACTGGTATGCTTTGCCTCAGTCTCCTCAGTTATTTAAACAGTTGCTGATGGTGTCGGGTTGCGATCGCTATTATCAAATTGCCCGTTGTTTCCGCGATGAAGATTTGCGCGCCGATCGACAGCCTGAGTTTACTCAGCTAGATATGGAAATGAGCTTCATGTCTCAAGACGAGATTATTGAACTCAATGAAGCTTTAATCTGTCATATTTTTAAAACGGTTAAAAATATCGAGCTAGAACGTCCTTTTCCACGCATTACCTACGCAGAATCAATGGCTCGTTACGGTACAGATCGCCCAGATACCCGCTTTGGCATGGAATTGGTTGATGTTTCCGATATTGTCCAAGATTCTGGGTTTAAAGTCTTCTCTGGCGCAGTCAAGAGTGGTGGACAGGTCAAAGTACTACCTATTCCTGGCGGTAATGATGCTATTTCCAATGTTCGCATCAAACCAAAGGGCGATATTTTTAACGAAGCCGTTACCGCAGGGGCAAAAGGAATTGCCTACATTCGCGTCAGAGCCAACAATGAAATCGATACCATCGGCGCAATTAAAGATAATCTGACACAAGAGCAGAAACAAGAGCTATTGAGCCGTACTGGGGCAAAACCAGGACATTTGTTGCTGTTTGGTGCGGGAGATACTGCCACGGTCAATAAATCTTTAGACCGCTTGCGCTTATTTATCGCTCAAGAGATGGGAGCGATCGATAACGAGCAAATTAACTTAATTTGGGTCACTGAATTTCCAATGTTTGAGTGGAATATTGAGGAGAAACGTTATGAGGCGCTGCACCATCCTTTTACTGCACCCTACCCTGAAGACCAAAAAGATTTAACTACTGCCAGAGCCCAAGCTTATGACCTGGTATACAACGGTATCGAAATTGGTGGTGGCAGCTTAAGAATTTATCAAAAAGACGTTCAAGAAGAAGTCTTCAAAGCGATCGGCTTAACTACCGAAGAAGCTGATAACAAGTTCGGTTTCTTATTAGAAGCATTTGAATACGGTACACCTCCCCACGGAGGTATTGCCTTTGGTTTAGATCGCTTGGTAATGCTGTTGGCGGGAGAAGAATCAATTCGTGACGTTATTGCCTTTCCCAAAACCCAACAGGCTAGTTGTCTTTTGACAGATGCTCCTGCTGCGGTAGATAATCAGCAGCTTAAAGAGCTAGAAATAGCTTCGACTTATCAGCCTAAAAAAGACTAGGCAGGAGTCAGGAGTCCCATATGCCCGTGCATGATTTCCTTCGGTCTCGGAGCGGTATGAAGTAAGCATTTGCCAATCGCGGATTCACGGATAAACCGCACTCCGCCCTTCGGTCACATTTGCCCTAAAGGATTCCCTTCGGTCTCGAAGCTTATCATGCACGGACTAGCCCTAAAGGATTAGCGCCTGGAGGCGCGTCCTTCGCGTCGTCCGTAATAGACAAAGGGATAACATCAGGAGTCAAAAGTCAGAAAGAAAACCCATTGCTATATGCGGACTTGTGCTTGCACTCTTGCACTGGCTCGGTGATCGTTCATCCCTTAAAAAATGGTATCCTGGAATCTAATATAAACGTATTAAACAACTTAAATAAGCTAAATTATTAAGTCTCAAATTATATTTATAAAGTTATTAGTTAGCCAAAAATTTTTTAGATTAAGAAATTATGCCATCATCTCGATTTGACCAAAACGAACAATACGAAGAGGAGACTCTGACGATTGTTGATGACGAAGGGCGATCGCTTCCTTGTTATATCGAGCAATCCCTTGAAATGGATAGTATGACCTATTTGCTATTAGTACCTGTAGATATTCCAGTCATCATTATGAGTATCGATCAAGATAGTGATGAAGAGTTAGAAGCGGCGATGCTGGATGACGATGAGGCGATCGCGGAAATCTTTGATAACGCCAAAGCAGTTTTATCAGAACAAAATCTTTATTTACACCATACCGCTTATACCCTGACCGCCACAGGGGAGCTTCCTCCTATTGAAGAAGATCGAGTTTTAACTTTGGATGGGGGTGAAGACGATGATGATGATGAGATCGAAGAAGAGTTACAGTCTTTGTGTTATTTCTATCATGCTGACCAGAAGTACGGTATCTATACTCCTTTAACTCCCTTATTATTTTTTGCTCGATACGACGGGGAAAATCGTTTGGAGTTAGTTTCACCAGATCAAGAGAATTTGATGCCTATTTTGGAAGAATTATTGTCAGAGGACTAAGTTTCAAGGTCAAACAACCAATTTTTGAGAATTCGCTCTAGTCTTGATTGAGGGAAGACAGTTTTTGAAAAACCGAGGTAAGATAAGACCCAGCTTTCAAGGTAAAGCTAATTATTAATAATTGGACCTGACTAAATTAATCTAGGATGACTACTCAGAAAAAGCCTAAATACAAACGAATTTCTGATCACAAACAGATTATTGCAGCCAAAGTCGTCTCAGTAGCAGTGGGAGTTATTTTGCTTTTGGGTTGGGCTGGTTGGAGAGGTTTAACTGCTCCTGTGGTCACGAAAAGCAACGCAGCCCAGAAAACCCAGTTTACAGTCAAGCCAGGAGTATCGGGTAATCAAATCGGCACAGAGTTAGCTCAAGCAGGCTTAATTAAATCGACTAATGGTTGGAAGATTTGGACAAAGTTCAAGCAGGCAACCGACTCCTCTGGTGGATTTAAAGCTGGCACATATTTGGTTTCTCCTGAAGAATCTTTAGCTGAAATTGCCGATAAAATCTGGTCTGGGGAAATAATGCAGACCAAATTCACTATTCCCGAAGGCTGGTCTACGATGCAGATGGGAAAATATTTTGAGTCTCAAGGTTATTTTAGTGCCGCAGAATTTGAAACTGCCGTTACCACAATTCCCCATCAACAATATCCTTGGTTGCCCCAAGACCTACCAATATTAGAAGGTTTTTTATATCCAGACACTTATAAAATATCTAGCGATCTAACCAGCAACCCACAGGCAATAGTCAATACGATGCTGAATCGTTTTGAACAGGTTGCCTTACCAGTTTACGAAGCAGCCAAACCAGACATGAGCCTGTTGGATTGGGTAACCCTAAGCAGCATTGTGGAAAAAGAGGCTGTAATTGAGAATGAACGCCCTTTGATCGCAGGAGTATTTACGGCGAGGCTCAATCAAGGAATAAAGTTAGAGTCCGATCCTACAGTCGAATATGGTTTAGGCATCAGACAAACGGCAGACCAGCCTTTAACCTTTGCTCAGGTAGGAACGCCATCACCCTATAATACGTATATGAACACTGGCTTGACTCCAACTCCTATCGCTTCTCCTGGTATAGCTAGCTTGAAGGCGACTTTGAATCCTCAAAGCACAGATTATCTGTTCTTCGTAGCTCGTTATGATGGCACGCATGTCTTTAGTGAAACTCTGAGTGAGCATGAGGCAGCTACTAGAGAAATTCGCCGTCAAAGAAATCAATAATTTTGTTGGCTAACGGCTATTAGCCCCAAGCTATTAGCTTTAAATCCTTCATAATTCTTTATCCTTAATCAAATGGATTTATTGCGATCGCTCCCTATTGGTTCATATTTAGAGAAACCTGTAACTTGGCTACATCAGGTAGATCCGCGCGTAAAGCTGACCTGGCTAATGACTTTTTTGATTGCTCCTGTCTTGAGTAGTCCTTGGTGGCGGCTCGGTTTAGCATCATCCTTAATTTTGCTGACTGTTGCAGCGGGTATTCCTTTTAGAGTCTGGCGCAAGCAAATAGGATGGCTGTTGCTATTATGTTCCTTTCTATTTTTATTTAGCAGCGTTGCTCCCGATACCCTAGCGGTCAAACACCAGCCAAGAGTACCCCAGTTTTGTCCCGATCTTGCGATCGCCGATTCATCTGCCGAGCGAGTAGAGCCAACCTCTGCTTCGTGTGAATTTCAGCTACCACAACCAACCGACTATCGGTATGTCTATTTAGATCGGCCCGAGTTTGCTTTTTTGCCACGTTTGGTAGTTACTCGTCGTTCTCTGGATGTGGCAATCCGAATTTCTACTTTGATTTTCACTTTAATTTACAGCACTAGCCTATATCTTTTGACCACTGCTCCCGAAGAGATTACCGCCGGTTTAGAGGATATTATGAGTCCTTTACGCCGTTTAAATTTACCTATTTCTGAGATTACGCTTACCCTAACCCTATCGCTCCGTTTTATTCCTTTGGTGTTAGAAGAAGTGCAGAATTTAGTCCGTTCAATTCGTACTAGAGCCATCGATTGGAAGAAATTAGGTTTGCGTCGTAGCGCACAACTATGGCTGATTGTCTCGGAAAAACTCTTAAACAATTTATTATTACGAGCTGAACAAATTGCCACGGCGATGGACGTTCGCGGCTTTACGACTCCTAATGAACATAAGGTTCAATGGCATCAGTTAAAACTACGGTGGCGTGACTGGATAGCTTTGGGAATTTTAATTCCCTTTTGGTGTGCGCGTTGGTTTGTGGGGGGAACTTATTAAAGATGGGTCATAAAGTTAGATCCATCCCAGAGACAATAGAGGCAGTAGAACCGTGGTGCTGGCGATCGCTCTCTTTAAATAATCTAACTGGTTCAGAGGTATTCGCTGCTTTATTTTCAACCGAACCAATCGCTTCCCTCTTAGAAAGTCCTGGGATAACGGATGTAGAACAACCCCAACTATCTAGGTATTCAATATGTGCGGGTTCGCCTCGAACCATTCAGGGTAAGCCTCGATTATGGACTCCCGCAATAGGGGAAATTTTCCCTTTCTTACGCTCTTTGATCGAGCAATCAGGGGTTAATAATTCTCAGGTAGCACATTTACCCTTTACTGGTGGCTGGTTAGGCTGGTTGGGTTACGATCTTGCCTGGGAAATAGAGCAATTACCTGAACTTAACCAAGATACTTTACCTTTTCCCGTAGCCTATTGGTATGAACCAGAATGTTTTGCCGTTTTAGATCATTTAGAAGCAACCTTGTGGCTGGCTGCTACTGACTCGGAACAATTAGATCATTTAGAGGTAAATCTTTCTGCGCCTACTTTTTCTCAGAGTAAATTACAATTTGCCCCTACTGCTACCCAAATTACTTTTCAGACAAATCGAGAACAGTACCAAAATGCCGTTAAACAAGCCAAACAACACATTCAGGCAGGAGATATCTTTCAGACCAATTTATCACTGAGATTTCAAACTAATACTAGTGCTGATAGCTGGTTAATTTATCGTCAGCTACAGCAAATAAATCCTTCTCCGTTTGCTTGCTACTGGCGATCGCCCTGGGGAGATGTAATTAGCTGTTCCCCCGAACGCTTAGTGCAATTAAAAGGCGATCGCGCGCAAACTAGACCCATTGCTGGAACCAGACGCAGAGGCAAAACGACCGCAAGCGATCGCCTTCTAGCAACTGAATTACTCGCCAATACTAAAGAACGAGCCGAACACATCATGCTAGTAGACTTAGAGCGTAATGATTTGGGTCGAGTTTGTCAATGGGGTTCGGTCGAGGTAGATGAACTATTGGTAATCGAACGCTATAGTCATGTGATGCACTTGGTAAGCAACGTTCAAGGCAGGCTGAAGCCAGACTTGAACGTCGTGGATTTGATTCAGGGGGTTTTTCCTGGAGGAACGATTACAGGCTGTCCCAAAATTCGCTGTATGGAGATTATTGAGCAATTAGAGCCAGTCCGCCGTAGTCTATTTTATGGTTCTTGTGGCTATCTCGACCAACGAGGTAATGTGGATTTAAATATTTTGATTCGCACTTTGCTATATGTTAAACCTGCTGATGCCGATCTAGCTCAGGTTTATGGACAGGTAGGTGCAGGCATTGTGGCTGATAGCGATCCAGAGCGAGAATGGGATGAATCTCTAAACAAAGCCGAAGCCCAAATCGCCGCCTTACAATTCCCAACCAGCACGATTTAAACAGAATTTATGCTTTTCTAGGCGCAAAATAGCCAGAACAGTCTCTAGCTAAAATAATTGTTGAACCAACCCTGAATAGTTAATCCCCATCGAGGCCGATATTCTTCTAGTTTTTTGGCAATTTGATTAAAGTAATCAACAATTACCAATTAATACTATATAAATCCGATTGATAAAGTACTTTTGATTTAAAGTAGCTATAACTCTTCTGACTTCTGACCGAACACCCTGAAGGGTCGGGGCCCCTACTTTCTAAGTATGGGGTAAGCCCGAACAAGGTTTAGCGACTACGTTTTTGATTAGCAATATATTCTTTGATCTGGGCTAAAGGTGCGCCTCCGACAGTCGATACAAAATATGAGTTTGTCCATAGATTAGGAAGGCGTTTTTTTAGCTGCGGAAATTCTTTTCTAATATATCTAGAACTTGCGCCTTTGAATCTTTTAACTGCTTTATGCACTCCGAACTGAGGAGCTAAAGATATTAAAAGGTGAACGTGATTTTCTTCTCCTACTTCCATCTCTAGTATGTCTACTTGAATTTCCGTGGCTATATTGTTCAGAATTTCCTTTAATCTTGTTTCTACATCTTTAGTTAAGACTGGGCGACGATATTTAGTCACCCAAACGACGTGATACTTACAGTTGTAAACAATATTATTGTTGCTCTTAAATCGAGCCATTCTATTAATTAGCTAGTTTTTATATAATTATTTTGTGGCAAATTATACAGTGAGAAAACTTAAACTTGAATATTCCCAACAGCTAAACAAATTAGCTCATGCTGCGGGGGAATTATATTCTCAAACGCTAGTTAGCTTTTGGCGCACCGTTAGGAAGAAAAATATTTGGTTGTCTGGATATAGGATGGAAAGATGGCGGGTTTCAGACAAGCTTCACGCTCATAGCTCGGATGCTGTTACTCAATCATTTTTTGCCAGTTTAAAATCATGGAGGTCAAGACGAAAAACAGACTCAAACTCTAAACCACCAAGACGAAGAAAATGGTATTACAAGCTGATTTGGAAGTCATCAGCTATCAAGCTAAAATGACGGCAAGCTGAGACTCTCAAATGGCAGTAATCAGCCATTGATAGTTGGTTGGAAGTGGGAGAAGCCTAAGCAAATAGAGCTTGGTTGGAACAAAGCTAGTAAGTGTTATGAACTAAGAGCTTGTTATAAGTGTGAAAATGTAAAACAAATAGAGCTTGGTGAAATATCTGGCTGCGACCTGGGAGAAATACATCCTATGGTGTTTACCGATGGAGTAGATACCGACATCTTTAACGGTCGATTGCTTCGTTCTAAACGGCAGTATCAAAATAAGCTCAAAGCCAAACTATCTAATTTAATTGATACTAAAAAAGCACGAGCGAAGCTCGAAGTCGCCTCTAGCGACGCTCTGGCGCATCCGCGCCTGCGTAGCAAAAGGCGCAAAAAGCTAATTAAATCAAAACAAAAACAGCTTGCCAAAATAAAGAATCAAATTAAAGACATCGAACATAAGTTAACTAGTAAAGCGGTTTCAATGCTACAAGAGAAAAGTATTCAAACGCTAGTAATTGGAGATGTTTGAGACATTAGGAAGAAGATTAACTATGGCAAGAAAGTTAACCAAAAGCTACATCAATGGAATTTTGGCAGCATCAGACAAAAGCTTGAATATAAGTGTGCCCAAGTTGGAATTAATACCGAATTAATTTCCGAAGCTTATACCAGTCAAGAATGCTTGTCTTGTCGCAAACGAAATAAACCTAAGAACCGTGAATACAAATGTTCATGCGGGTTTAAATGGCACAGGGATGGAGTTGGATGTAGTAATATCCGAGCAAAGTATCTGGGAGTAGGCCCAGTAGTTGGGCTTATGGCTAGCCCCGTTGGAGTGAGATGGAATCCTCATCTTCAGTGTAACTTAGAAGATAAATTATTAACTAAGGAATCCCCTGCGTTCACGCATGGGGAGTAGTCAATTACCTTAAAGTGTTTTATCCAAACAGGATTTAGTATAACTACCTGTACCCGTTAACGATAGATAGGGACGCTAAATTTAACGTCCCTATCTTAGAAAAATATTGCTATTTGATTTAGTTGGCTTGATACGAGTTTGGGTATCCTTAAGCTCCACCTCGCTTATCACGACCTTGGCGGCGGCGATCGCGCCATTGAACTACCGAGAGATATAAAATCCCTACACTAAGTAGTCCTAATATGCCTATAGCAACTAGAAATAAAGTGTTTAGTAATGTGTTAGTTTCCACAGTTTCCCCAACTTAGAATCCGTTACGGCCCCAAACAACCATCGCAATTGACCAGGTAAATAGAGCTAATATAGTAACCCAACCTAACGTTAAAATGTCCATATCAGTATTTTTGGTTTGAAAATATGTATTTAATTTGGCAACTATAAACCCTATCATACTTCTTAAACGGTATTTTTTAAACGGTATTTTTTGGTGTGAAACCCCACGAAATTTCGCTTCTGCTCAAAATACATTGGGATCATTACTACCAGGTTGTAAAGTATTCGCTGCTTGTTCTATAAGTGTTCGACACTTTTTGCACTTTGTTGATCGCGCTACCAGTCTTTAGTTTGTATTGAGCAACCTCAAGTTCAAAAACTTTAGTTTGAATAATCGACCAGCTCATGCCAACAGATAAAGTAGCGATCGCAAAACCGACAAAGTTCCAAAACATCGATGTTGGAGCTCAATGACGAGCTACCATCTTGCTTTCGTGTCTCGCCAGTCAATATGTACAAAGCTAAAGTAGCGTGCTAGACCGCCTGTTGAATGTAGCGGTTCGAGCAATTTATAGATTTGAGCTGAGGATAGATAGTCATAAGGATTAGCAACCTGTTTATTTATTGAATAATCATCACCATCTATTTCTTGCCAAGGTTCGCTACCGTATCTCCAGCGCACCGAAGGTGGTAAGTATTCTTGATACACCACCTCAGCACAACCACTCGGTATGCAGTGCCAATTACCCATGTTTACCCGATCGCATCAGGATCTAGATTTACGCCTAACGTGTCATTTTTATAAGCTGTAGCTACTAGCTGATAGCCAAATTGAGCGACGCTGTTACGGGTAACGCTTCGTTTGCCTTGATTGGTTACGTAAACGGTGACCGTCTCATCATTGTTATCTGAAGCTTGAACCGATTGAGATTTAAGCAACAACGCGCACAAAATACGACTAGCGTAGGTATCTTTATTAGCGTCGGTCATCGCCGAAACGTTTAAACCATAATCAACACTATTAATCATGATGCTGTTTAAGTCAGCGTTAATACTTAATACTTTGGTTGTGGCATTAAAAGCAACGTTTGTGCCGAATCTTTGAGCGAGTGTTAAATCAGGCATAGTTTAAAAAATTAATAACTAAGCCTATATTTTGCCATAATTACTATTAAGTAAACTTCTACTTTTGTATAGATTCGGAAGTCACACTGATGCATATATTACTTGTTGCGTATAGTATTTTAAGCATATAAAAAATTTATATTTGTTAACAACTTTCGAAAAAGTGAATGGCTGTTTACTAATTCGCAAGTCTATATTTATACCTAAAAATAATCGTTTCGCTAAAGCTGCTATTTGGACTCCCACCGTAATCAAGAAACTGCGATCGCGTTTGAACGATCAATTACGCAAGATGCAAGCTCGATCGAGTAAAAATATTTTTAAAGCTACTAACTGTTGTCTTTTATCATCATTCTAGCGTGGCGTGAACTTAAAATTCAGGCGCAAAAGAGAGAAGAGCTAGTTGCCAAGAGATATGAGTGATAATTTACATCCAACGTAATTGAAGACATTAAAAGTTGATTGAGAGTTTAATGCTGTTGCTCAATACTGGCTTAAATCAAACTTTCAATCAACATTGACTCGATTTGTGGAGACTCAACTGGTTCAATCTCCATTGGAGCAAGTAGTCGATCCATAATATTGTTTCTGACTTCAAAATTTACACTAGTGCTGCTGTGAAGACAATCGAGCAACAATAGATTTGCTTGGTAATACTCTTCTAAAGATTTTTTCTGTTGAGCATCAAACTGCCACTGGTAACCCATGTTACGATACCGTGCTGCCACAGAATTGATGCTGTTTGACCAGGCTTTGCCCTGGGTGTGCCACCATTGCCAAAATTGAGTGATGTTTTCTTCTGGCGTAGGAAGTTGTTTTGCTAACTGTTGCAGTTCTCTAGCTAATTCTGGTTGAATTTTGGTAGCGTGAGCGATCGCTCTGTTTAAGGTACGTTGAAAGGTTAATGCAGGACGCTGTATAGATTCTAAGTTAGATGCTAAGTTAGAAATATGAAATAAGCTTAAGTCAAGTACTAAATCGAGGTTAGAACTAATTTCACTGCCAAAGTTAGGCTCAAGTCTCAAAGCCAAATCAAAATTACTGCCAATACAGCCCAAAATTTTGCTTAGTCCCAAACTAAAATAAAACGCCCGAATCGTTGCTGGTTGAAATTGAGTCGGCTGGCTGTAGCTGTCTGCCTTGACTCCCGATTGCGTTTTACAGTTCACCCAGTCGAAAAAGATTTTTAGCTCCTCAGCTTTAGCTAGCGGGGAATCAATCTGCTGACTCATAATTTGCAACAGCTTGTCTGCTTGAGGCGACATTTCTGCCACTAGTAAAAAAATCTCGCGCCATCTTTCGTCTGTCAGATGTTTAACCAGATGATGTAGCATGGCGGTGGAAACTGTTAGATCGTTCAAAAACGAACTTTCTGGCCGTTAGATATTCCTGAAAGGCTAAACGGGAAAACGAATAAACTTTTTTAGCCTGTTCGACTATTAGTCCATATTTAGCTTCGAGAGATTTCAAAACTTTTTTGGCGTTTATTTTGGGTATATTAGCGCGATAAATATCGATCGCATAGTTGGCAATATAAAATCTTAGCTCGGCTTCTTTAAAAAAGTGTTGTTTTTGTTCAAATGTTCTTAGAGCTATAGCACACAGCAATTCTTTTTCCTGTTGTAAAGATAAACCACCGCCTGTTTCCCGCTCGATACTGCGTTCTGCATCCCACTGTCTGAGCATTATGTCTAAACCTTCTTCATAGATTTCTGAGCGACGAGGAAAATCTGCTGATTCGTTAAATAAAATACACAGCAAAGTTAATAGCAGAGGATTGGTCGAAAATTCTTGAATTGAACTATTTTGGTTGAGCTTTTGCAAAAAATCAATACTTTTGTGCCGATCCTTAGTATCAAACCATTTAGCAGCAACATTAGCAATTTGTTCTTCTTGAAGGTCAGCTATTTCTACCTCTGTAAACTGCTCAAAATTGCAATACTGTAGGCCATGACGGCAGCTAATTAGATAGCGATTGCCAGGAAACCATTCAGTGAATCGACGTAAATGCTTACCAATAGCTTCGCGAACTGATATCTTGACTTCATCTAATCCATCAATAACAATAAAAAATTTTCCCTGATTTAATAGTTGCCTAACCTGATTTATTTCTGGGGATTGGCAATCTTTAATTAGCTGTTTCGTGATATAGTTCACCAAACTTAGAGATGAGTCGTAAGCGACAAAATCTCTCAGAGGAACAAAAATGGGAATTCTCTCGGGTTCAAATACTCCTTTCAAGCATTGTAAAGCTAAAAATTTCAAAAACATCGTTTTACCAGAACCAGGCTTACCCAAAACAATTAGTTTGTCATAGCGCATTGCTGCCGACAAACCAGATATTTTTTGTCGCTTGACTGGCTCAAAGTCGCAAGGGACAATTTTGCGATCGAGGCTGGATAAACAGAGGTTGTCAGTTTCTAGTCTTCGCCGTCCAGTTATTTTTTCGTAAACTTTAGTATCGACATATATATCTTCAATATACATCGGAGACATATCTAATACGCGCATCGTTCCACACATTGACCAGATTCTCGGTCGGGTCAGCACTGCACATCCTACTCTTTGGCGGGCTTCACTAATTGATGACTTACTGGGCGTTTTCCAGCGAAATCCTTGGGGAATCGATTTTTGTGATAATCCTTGAACCAAATTTTTCAACACATCTACCACTGAGTCTTTTGA
>DATNPK010000113.1 GCA_036703275.1 Coleofasciculaceae cyanobacterium
ATTGAGTAAAATAATTTCGTGCAGCGAAAGTGTTGCCATTTGAAGAGTGGGGATGAAACCATGAACCAGAGTTTAGTGAGAGCCAGCAAGTCCTTAAATTAACACTTTTTCTTGTCATATCTCAATTTTTGCGACACAACCGATTTTTCTCTAGCCGAATAACTCTTATACACTGATATAATATATATCAGTGTATAAGAGTTATTCAAATAAATAGTTAGTTATGAGTGACAAAGTAAAGCTAGGTACTTTAATTAGCACCGATGAAAAAGCGCTTTTAGATAGTCTTGGTAAAACGCTGAAAATGAGACAAGGCGAGCTAATTGGTTATTTGTTGAAAAGCTATAAGCAGCAAAATAATCGCGATTTAGCTTTTTCTCTTGAAAGTTTTAATCTATCGGAATCTGAACAGCGTGAGGTTGAGAATGCTTTAGTTAATAGCGATAGTCAACTAAATGAAGTTGCTAAAGATGGTTTGCTACAGCGATCGCGCTATCTCAACAGCATTGCAGAAAAACAAGCACAATTGGAATCGATGAGTGATGAAGAGATGCAGAAAGCAACTTTTAAAGGTGCTGCTAATTTCAAAATCGAGCAAGCAATTAATAACATCATCGAACACAATAATTCTCAATCTGAGAAGTCACGTAAAGTTTGTATTACCAAGGGCATTATTTTTAAACTAACTGGCAGCAATCGTCAAACTATCAATAAGTATTTTGATGATCATGAAGTCATGATCGCCGACCACAATCTCAAACATTCCCTCACCGATTCCGACAATCGCAAGGGCAAAGGTTTTGACTGGGATAAGTTGCTAGGGGTGTAAATATGGCGATCGCTAGAATAGACAAGTTTATCGAACAGCTCAAACCCTTAACTACTCTCAAAGAAATTAAAGCATTATGTAATCACGAGCTTGACTATTTAAGAGATGAGCTATCCATAGATACTAAATACAGTAAGTCAGGCTTTCCAATTAGTGTATTTGGTGATGCTCGGAGGCTTAAAACTCAGATTTCAGCCTACCGTAAAGCAATCAAAAATCTTGAGACTAATTATCGCAACAGTATGTCTCAGGTAGTAAATGGCGAATCAGTAAGGGTACACAAAGCACTTAGATACTTTAATTTAGCCAAGCATGAAAAAAATGATGTCAATACTCGCGATCATACTAGAGTCAGACAAGACAAAACAAATCGCCATAGCTTTGATGCTGTAGCAGTAATTGAACAGGCACTTGAACTATTAGAATCCTTTAGCTACATCTCAAAAATTGCTGGTTTGTATCTGCTTACAGGTCGCAGACATGAAGAGATATTGATTACGGGAAAATTTGATGAACCTATATTCGATTCAGCTAGCGATTCACTAATTAGCGAATGGTTAGACTATGACATCGAGTCTGCTTTATTTTCTGGTCAGGTAAAACGTAAAAGCAAAGAAGATACTCCCTACAACATACCGCTACTCGCACCGTTGGACACAATTCAAACTGTTATCGAATGGTTGCGAATTAACAAACCTCATAAACCTGGTCAAAGACCCAAGGGCAGTAAAGAGCTAGGGGAAAAAGTGAGAAAAATATTTCAAGATACTAAATTATTACCCATACCTTCGGGTAAAGATATTTACCTTAATCCCCACAATTTGAGGTCTGCTTATTCTGCAATTTGCTGGCAACTTTATCGTAGCTCTGAGGCAACCTATAACTGTACAGAAGATTTGTTTGTTAAAGAAATTATGGGTCACGTGGAACAAACCACCGAATCTGCTCAAAGTTATCTTGACTATGAGTTAGACCATACCGAAGTTGAAAAGTTGCTGAATTATTATGCCTGAATGCGCGATCTGTATCTCTAGTTTTACAGCAGTTTTCAAATGAATAGACCACAATGCTCAAACCAACCAACAGCATCATCAGATGAAATGCACTCGTTAAGAAGGTTGTGTAGCAAAAGAGTGTATTAGGGTATAATTGATAAGTCAAGAAAAGTTTGAGGATTAAAAATTAAATGACAGTTTGGATAGCAGTAAAATGACCATTTTGCCAATCAACAGATGTAGTGAAAAATGGGAAATCAAA
>DATNPK010000114.1 GCA_036703275.1 Coleofasciculaceae cyanobacterium
ATCATGCCAGCGACCGCTATATCGGACAGAGCCAAGTCAATCTTAGCTTTGATGCTAGTTGGGAGACTCGCTGCGCGGTAACGAAGGCAAAATTAGTAAATCGTTTACCAGGCATCAATAAAGATACAGTTTGGACTCCTGAATTTATCAAGCTGCTTTTATACGATAAGCCCAACCTGATTAACCAAACCAAGCTTTACTACCTATTAAACAACCCAGAACTGGCTAAACAACTAGCTTTACAAAAATATAACAATATATTTAATCGAGGTGCGATCGCTGCACCATGGAAGCTGCGACAGGATTATTTGAAAGTCAAGGCACTTAGGGATGTTGGTCTATGTGACTTTATTCAAACTGCGATCGCCAATCCTGATTTTACTTACACCGCCGATTCAACCGAGGTCAAAGAAGTTATTGGTTGTTCGTATCGCAAAAAGAATCTTCAGGTATTGGGAAGACCTGGGAAAGATCCAATTAAATTTGTTAATAAACTGTTGCGCTCTGTTGGTATTGAAACCAAAGTCAAAAAAGTTAAGCGCTGCGGTAAAACAACTTGGGTTTATTTTGTCGATCGCCAACACTACGAAAGTGAGTCACGACTGGCAATTCTTCAAGCTATCCAAGTGAAGTATGAACAAAAAATCAACTCAAATAATACACCTTTAGAATGGTTGGTAGATGAATCAAAATTGTCTCAAAATCACCCGCTTCAAAAATCATGGCAAAAAACAGCTAAAACATTTGATATACAACGTTTACAACTGGTGGCAGATCGTACCTATTTTTATATAAATAACAGTACCATCTGCCACCACCCAACTAACCCTCAATCATTGGCTAATTTATCTATCAAAATGAATAATACAAAGCACATACAAGATCCGTTTGATACCCCAGCAGCGATCGCCGATATAGCGGAAACGTTAATGCGAGTGGAAGATGCTGAAGACTTAATTATTGTTAAACAATTCCCTGGACATACCAGAAATAGATTGAACCGAGCCTGTCGCTTACTGCCGACAAATCAACAGCAATTAATCAGGCAGTGGGCGATGGAAAACAAGCAGGAGCGAGCGAGTGGATAAGCTGGCGATACATTGACTAAAACATCAACTCAGGATGGGCGCAAGCCGAGATAAATGTAAAATAGGCGTTGAGACAGCAATCAGACAAAAAACAACGCCCGACGTATAATTCGATCTTGGTAAAAGCCTAAGTCCCTTAGTTAACAATGCTTTTAACGATTTTACTCCCGATACATTTTTGTTAGTTCAAAACAACTACAAAAAGTGTCTGCTAATTATACGACCAGTTTTTTCGAGATAATTGCTACTTTTTCATCGAATTATACGCTCAGTTAAGCAAAACTAAACGTAGAATTCTTCTTACACGTACATTTTAAAAAAATTCTGACTAAATAATTATAATTATACGCGAGCGCGTTGTTTTCTGTACGTTTACTGTCGGATCGCCAAATAGTGCAAGATAAACCTCTATCCCATGCTATACGGGGTAGATCTAGCGAAGCTGTCATAGAGTGCAATCTAGCTCGAAACCCTTGCTCCGCAAAGATTTCAAAATCCTGATTTTTAAAATACAGCGATCGCTAAAAATATGATAATTTTTGCAGCTTCTGACCTTACTCTGCAAAAGTTAAAAATTTTAGGCTTATTGCTAAACGACTGAAAATTATACCTCGTAAAGGTTATAGCGTTTATTGATTAAAAATTATTTTGATAGTTTCAATGCTTGAAACTATCAAAATATTTCAAAATGTTAAAGATTGCCCCTCATAGCAGCTTCGCTAGTTTTAGCCCTATATGCCTTGATTTTGTTACTTAGCAGCTTTAATAATATCTTCTAAGAGTTTAATTGCTTCCGTAATCGGAATTTGACCATTTTCAACCGCAGAGATTAACTGCTGTGCTTTTTCAGGAGTTAATAAATCTAGTTTAATTGGCTCTTTTAATAAAATATAGAATCTATTTTTGTCCCGATCACCTATGTTAGAAGCTTTTTCCTTAGCTTCAACTTCTCTGAGTAGATCTTTTAGCTGTCTGAGCATTTCTGCTTTTTTTCCTTCGTCGTAGGTGCCATCAAATAGGATTTTTTTGGCACCCACCAAGGCAGCAGCACCCAAAGCAGCACCGCCAACTATCAAACCAACGGGAGGAGCGACTGTTATCAAACCAAACAACATGGATGTTCCACCAAAAGCAGCAACAGCAGCACCAGCAGCACTAGCACCAACAGCCCCAATACCAATATCAGCTAGAATGCCTAATTTATCGTGAGGATTTTCTTCTAAATCTTCTATAGCTTTAAGAATTTGTTCTTTAGTTAATTTTTTTGTGCCAAACATAATAATTAATTTAAAAATCTAGGCTGTTATAACTTGATGAAAAATAGTATTAAAAATATCAGCAATAAACTCAAAAAACTCTTTAGTTATTTCGATAACGTCTTCGGCTACTCCGATGAAACTTTCGGATACTTGTTTGCCTTGACTTCTTTTGTCTAATCTATGACCTGCTACGCCTAAAATCGCAATTCCTAATGTAGATGTCAAAGCTCCCGCTACTGGGGCTAAAATTGCACCAACAAAAGGAATTGAGCTAACTAAAGTTTGTACTGCTAAACCCACAGTCAAGCCGATGCCTATACCTGCAACTAAATAAGGATGAGTTTTAACAAATTCGATTATTTTAATTAAAATGATTTTGCCTACAGTAAATACTTTAGTGCCAGCTTTTTTGGTGTATGTAACTAATTCGTGTAGCCTTGTAGCGATCTGCGTTGGTAAACCACTATCTGATAGCCATACGTATAGTTCATTACTAGTGAATGAATCTGCTGCTGCTTGCAATAGAGACATTTCTAAGTTGCTGTGGGCTAATTTTAATGCTGCTGAGGTCATGATAATTTAATAACTTAATCGTCTTACTAAGCGTAGTGTTATCTCTCCAAAATAATTAAAATTTAGTAATTTAGATGTAACTCAAATCACTGGACAATTGGAATTTTATGATTGTAAACAAAGTAAAGCTTGAAGCTGCTATTTTTTAAGTCTTATCTTGCACCCTGAGCGCACGTATCTCGGTCTTCCCCCAATTAGTTTCAAGCTGCCACTTTAATTGATACTGGATATAATCTCTTTTTTCATCTCTAGATAAGCTTTGCCGATTTTAGCGCTATGCTCTTTCTCGATCCAACCTGATTCCATCAATATTTTCAATGCTTCCATTTGTGACATTTGGCTAAGATTGAGATCGATTGAATCTATTTGAGATAATGCCTTAAGTAGCTCTTGATAGCTATCAGTGGGGAGTAGCCAAAAGAGATTACTTAATAACTGTTGAACTTTTTTGTCCGCTTCCTGCTTAATTTTGCGACTATTAGACCAATGTTGGGGAAATCTGCGCTCTAGTATCCAAGCAGCAGCTTTCCAATCTGTTTTGGCAGCCTGATTAATACTCCTGATTAAATTAATTTCTGATGTAGCGACTGCCCGATTAACATCCTCTGCAAATTCTGCATAAAGTTCGTTTGATTGACGATTGCTGTCTGTATCAGTGCCTCGGCGCATCCATTCTCGAAAAGTAGAATAGGAGACATTAGCACCCAAGCAAGCTGATTCATAGTTTAAACCCTGCTCGATATTGTCAATAATAGTTTGTTTGACCGTTTCAGTTAATTTTGTTTGTCTTCCCATAATTTATTCTCCTTGTTTATACCAGCGATCGCCTTGAGATTTCCAATTGTTCATCACTTGTTGATAACCTGGGCTTTGTTTGGGTTTTCCTGTACGGTAGCGATAAATAGTAGATTTACTCATGCCTAACTGCTTGGCTAATTCAGCATCAGTTAATGAAACGGATTGTGTAGGTTCTGTAGGCTTTTCTTCTTCTACTTCCTCAAAGATTGGAGCTAATGAGGCTTTATCTATTTGCGTGGTAGTTTGTTGATTTTCTTCGACTTCTTCATCTTTTAGGGCATTCTCCGAAGAGTATTGGATATTACCTGTAGTAATATTGGCAATTTTTTGAACTTCTAGAGCGATCGCTCTTATAAATTCTTCATTGCTTTTGAGAGTGACAATTGCCTTGGGAATAGCTTCACTAATTACAGCTTCGACCCGTTTATTAAGGTCATCAATCGTAAGTACATTACTTGGTAAATTATTTGCTACATTACTAGAGTTTTTGAACTCGGATAACACTTCTGTTAGTTTATCTTCGGTGACTACATTACTAGGAAGTAAAGATACATTGTCTGGTAATGGACTAGGGATATTCTCGCTACTAAAAAATATTCTAAGTATCTCCACTATTGCCGTTCCTAATGCGGGTTTAATTTCTCCCAATTTATCTTTACGGGTAATATCGTACTTAATACAGTACTCAGTCAAGTACTCTTCAAGATCGGATGGTAGGTAAGCTGAGATCGCTTTTTTATTGGTAGCCAAAGTAAGTATTCTACTATAGACATTACTTAGTATTGTATCAAAAGTACTTGACTGAGTAAAGTACCAATAAATAATAGTAATGTATTAAGTACTTATTACCTTTTAATAGTAATGTATTAAGTACTTAACTAAGTAAAAGACTTTTAAAATACACATATAGAGATAGCGTTCATGATGGCTGCCCAACCCAGAGAAAGTGTAACAACTATTTATTTACTCAACTCATTTACTCATTTGAACATGGCTATTTAGTACTACTACGGTGGTCATGTTCGATATTCGATCTTACCTTTGAGTAAATGAATCTAACTTCATTACTTCTAAACATTATTTACTCAATTACTCATTTGAAGATGACTATTATTATTAGCGTTTTGAATCAAAAAGGGGGAAGTGGGAAGACAACTATATCAAGCAATCTAGCTCATGCGATCGCAAAGGATGGTCATAAGGTTTTACTCGTTGATTCTGATCCTCAAGGCAGTTTGAGAGATTGGAATGAAGCAAACGGAGGGGAATTATTACCCGTCGTTGGATTCGACAGAGAGACATTACCCAAGGATTTAAAAGCAGTATCCGATGGCTATGACTTTGTAGTTATTGATGGTGCGCCACAGATAGCCAAGATGTCAGCAGCAGCAGTCAAAGCAGCAAATTTAGTACTCATCCCCGTTCAACCATCGCCTTATGATATTTGGGCTTGTGCAGATTTAGTGGACATTATCACAGCCAGACAAGAGGTTACAGACGGCTCACCGTTAGCCTATTTCATCATCAGTAGAGCTATCAAAAATACCAAGCTGGGCAATGAAATAAAAGGCGCATTGCTAGATTACGAACTACCAATCATGAAGACATTTACTACCCAAAAAGTTGCCTATCCCACCACCGCCGCCGAGGGAACAACTGTATTTAACGAACCTGGATGTAGTGCAGCTAAAGAAATTACCGCTATTAAAACTGAAGTAATGGAGATCTTAAATTATGGTGCTTAAAGTCAAGAAAACCCGACGCGATCGCCCTGATAAGGAACAGGCTATCAATGAGGCAACTAAACCAGATACTAAAAGGTTGAATGCAGAGATACCTAGAGAGCTACACAGCAAACTGAAAACCTTTGCTGCCCAACAGGAAACTAAGATAACTGAGGTGGTAATAGAGGCAATTACTGAGTATTTGAGTAAAAACTTAAATGAGTAAATGAAGCTTTGAGTAGAATAATCTTACTACTGTTAGCTGTTACGTATAATATTACGTATAATATTAGATATAGACCAAATAGTGTTAAGTATAAAATTGGTGACTTATGACTGCTAATATAATGTCCAATGCTATTTATAGTGATTATATTGTTACTTCCAGCGAACTAAACCGTAGATCGGGACAAATATTAGATACTGCTTTATCAACGCCTGTTACAATCACCCGAAACAACGATTCATTTGCTCTTTTGCGAAGAGAGTTGATGGCAAATATGGCAAAAGGAATTGAGCAAACAGACAAAGTTAGCCAATTAGTAAACGTTGCTTATAGGCTAAGTTCGGGACAAGAAATTGAAACAAATCACGAATTCAAATGGGTAGAAGAGTTTGATAGTGAAGAACGTTCATGTTTAGTAAATGAGGTTTACGAAGCATTAGAGTTAGCCAAATCAACTAATGATTGGGATGAAGTAAGAGATGTTATTCATCAATGGCGTGAAAGTGCGATCGCCCTAACCAGCGAAGAACTAGGCGAGGCATTTGGCAAATAGTAAAGTAGTGACAGATAAAAATCTATTTTTAGAACCTCCTGAAACAATACTAGAGATCGCTGAAAAATCCTATGATGCTGTTTGGGCTGTTGTTGGTAGTAATTCTAGAGTAGTCAAAAACTGGCGAGAGTTAGTATTAAGCTGCCCTGAAAATGCTATTCGTTGCTACCAACATCTATCCCAAAATCCCATGCAAAGAAAAGGCGCGTTTTTTGTAAGAATATTCTTACAAAAAAGCCGCCGCGTCGAGGCAGAATATTTCCCTTAAGAGGAAAAAAGTTCAAGGGAGCTTGGGAATATGAAATAACGGGTGCAGACCGAGTTTTCTACGTACCTTTGCAGTCATGAAAAAAAAGTAGTTGTCTACTATGCAGGTAAACATCCATCTCAAAATAAATATCCTCAGCCCCCTACAGTTTAAAAAGATGTATTGATAATGACTGTTTTCGATATAAGTAAGCCATGAAACCTTTAAATCTCGTTCAGACTAGTAGTAATCTTGTTCCACTCTTACCAAGAAACAGGTTAGCTCCCGATTCTGGTTATGATTCTCTACTTGATGATTGGTTGACTCGTTCGCGATCGCCACATACCCAAAGGATGTATAGAAGCAATATTACTGCATTCTTTGCTGCTATTGGGTATCAGATATCACCAGATATACTAGCTCAGTTTCTACTACTCGATAGCCATCAAGCCTTTGAATTAGTGTCTCAGTATCACGGTTCGTTAGTGGAGCGATCGCTTTCCCCTGCTACCATCAATCAGAAGCTAGCAGCAATTAAATCCTTAGTTAATTACGCTTCACAGGCTGGCAAATGTCATTACACCCTAGTTAATATCAAAGCCGAAAAATTGACCCAATACCGCGATACTAAGGGCATTCCCAAGGATCAGTTTAAATTGATGTTGGATACTGTGGACACCGACACCATCAAGGGCATCAGAGATAGAGCGATTTTGCTTTTGCTCTGGGGTAATGCTCTCAGGCGGTCTGAAGTAGCTAATTGTGACGTATCTGACTACTCTCCATCTTTGGGGGAACTAGTTATTACTGGGAAGGGGAAGATCGGGCAGCCTGAAGTTATTAGTTTGGGAAAAGGTGCGATCGCAGCGATCGATCGATGGTTAGCCAAAAGAGCCGCGTCCTCTCCCGCCATTCAACGGCGTGAGAGTGTCGGCGTGGGCAATCACATCCTTTGTGATCCATTATTCTGTTCGGTACATAAGGGTTACTGGGGCAATCGGCTACATACCCATAGCATCTATAAGTTGGTACAGAAGTACGCTACAGCAGCAGGGATAGACAAGGTTATGAGTCCCCACAGAATACGCCACAGCAGCATCACCGAAGCCCTTAATTTAACTAATGGGGATGTTAGGAAAGTACAGAAGCTTTCTAGGCACTCTAACCTTAACACCCTCATGATTTACGATGATAACAGGCAGAATTTACAGGGTGAAGTGACTGAGATGTTGGACGATTTGTTTTAGGTGGGGCGATCGCAGCGTGAAATTTATCCTATCTGGAGGAAGTAGAAGGTTCGTGTTATCAAGGGGTATGAAAATCTAATTCACAAATTATTGCCATCTTTCCTATTAAAACTGACTTTGTTAAATCTTTTTTGTGAGTTGTATCACACAACGATCTCGTTAAAATAAATAGTATTGATTAATTACCTTATTTTAATTAAAAGCAAAAATTAACTATACAGATGGATATAATTAACAATATTGTTAATCAAGGACAGTTTTTTTTAGAGCGTAATATTTTAAATGAAGAAGTTAAAGATTTTCTCAAACAATATGGTCAGCTCAAAGGAATTAAATTTCCCGTAGAAAATAAATACGATCGACAATTGGCTAATACAAAAAGTAAAGCTCAAGTAACCAAAGGTAAAGAAGCAGGTATCTTAACGGGAATATCTTTGATGATATTGTCTTTTGTCTTAGCTTTTCTAACAAATTCAATTAATACATCAGAAAAAAATATATTGAATATTTTAGGGGTATCTTCATTTTTTGCAGGAGGAGCGGTAATATTCGTTCAGATAGGCACAAAATCAAAATATAACGATAGTAAGGCTGCTAAAGGAGCTAGATCGATCAAAAAAATGAACGAAATTAATGTCAAGCAATTTTATCTTAATTCTATTGAAAAAGTTAAACTAGATTATCAACGTTATATTAGTTTTTTAGAAAACAATCCCGATCCTGGAAGAATTAAAGAATATAAGCAAAATGAATGTAAATTATGTATTGAGAGAGAACTGTTCGAGCAAACAGTTCAATATAAAATACAAAAACTCAAGGAGCAAGAAGCAGCACAAGCGTTACTCAAAGCAACTAGTACAGTAGCTAAATTAGGTTTAAGAGTAGCAGAAATTAACGAGCTAAATGAAATGAATAACACACTAAATGATATTAGCAGTGCGTTAGAAGATTTTGCTTAAACGACATTTTATTATTTTATTTATGTGTTTACAGCTCCTAGATTGCGATCTGCCCTATAGAATATTAAAACCTTAACTTTGCAAAACCTAACAAAATAGAAGTATTTGGGGCGATTTTCCCACAAGGGGACTATCATGGGTCACGGTAACGATTAATTCCCTGGCATAAACATCAATGGCAATAAAAAAAAGCGAACTCTACAGTTCCTTATGGCAAAGTTGTGATGAGCTTCGAGGGGGAATGGATGCCTCTCAATATAAGGATTATGTCTTAGTTCTGCTGTTTGTTAAATACGTCTCTGATAAGTATGCATTTGATGAGGATGCTTTAATTGAAGTCCCCGCAGGTGGGAGTTTTAAGGATTTTGTGGCACTCAAAGGGGACAAAGAAATTGGGGACAAGATTAATAAAATTATTGGCAGATTAGCCGAAGCCAACGATTTAAAGGGGATTATTGATGTAGCGGACTTTAATAACGAGGATAAGCTAGGTAAAGGCAAAGAAATGCAGGATCGGCTGTCTAACCTAGTGGCTATCTTTAATAAGCCTGATCTTAACTTTAGTAAGAACCGCGCGGATGGGGACGATATTTTAGGGGATGCCTATGAATATCTGATGCGTCACTTTGCCACCGAGTCGGGCAAAAGCAAAGGGCAATTTTATACCCCCGCTGAAGTATCTAGGGTAATGGCGCAGGTAATCGCGATTGCAGGGATAAAACGCCAGGATAAAACTATTTATGACCCTACCTGTGGTAGTGGTTCGCTACTGTTGAAAGCTGCCGATGAAACGACAGGAATTACCATTTACGGGCAGGAAGTAGATAACGCCACCCGTGCCTTGGCAAAGATGAATATGATTCTCCACGGGCATCCTACCGCTGAGGTTTGGCAGGATAATACTCTATCGACTCCTCATTTTAAAGATGGGGACAATCTCAAAACCTTTGATTTTGCCGTCGCTAACCCGCCTTTTTCTAGTAAAGCCTGGCGCAATGGTTTTAATCCCGAAGAAGATAAATATAATCGCTTTACAGGTTACGGTATACCTCCTGCGAAAAACGGCGACTATGCTTTTTTACTGCACTTGATTCGAGCGCTCAAAAGTACGGGTAAAGGTGCGATTATTTTGCCTCATGGGGTCTTGTTTCGGGGCAATGTAGAGGCACAAATTAGAACCAATATTCTCCAAAAAGGATTTATCAAAGGGATTATCGGCTTACCCGCTAACTTGTTTTATGGCACTGGTATCCCCGCCTGTATTATTGTTATTGATAAGGAAAATGCCGATAAGCGCGATCGCATTTTTATCATCGACGCTAGCAAGGGATTTATTAAAGATGGCAATAAAAACCGCCTCAGAGAACGAGATATCCACAAAATAGTCGATGTATTTAACAAGCAATTAGAACTGCCTAAATATTCCCGTCTCGTTCCTCTAGAAGAGATTGCCAGAAACGAATACAATCTCAACATTCCTCGTTATATCGATTCTCAAGAAGCGGAAGATATCCAAGATATAGAAGCCCATTTACTAGGAGGTATTCCCAACCGCGACATCGACGAGCTTCAGCGTTATTGGTCTGTTTATCCTGGGTTGAGAAAGGAATTATTTACCCCTATTGCCAGGGAAGGTTATAGCGAATTAAAAATAAGTCAGGATGAAATTAAGCAAACCATTTTTAATCATCCAGAGTTTGTCAGCTACAGCGAGAAGATAGATAACATTGTTCGAGCTTGGTGCGATCGCCGTGTCTCCCTACTCAAAGATTTAACCCCAGCCACTAAACCCAAAGAGTTAATTTACGAGCTTTCCGAGGCAATCTTAAAGGCATTCTCTGGAACTAATCTAATCAATAAATACGATGTCTTTCAACATCTGATGGTGTATTGGACGGAAACAATGAAGGATGATATTTACTTTATTATCGAAGAAAATTGGAAAGCCCAACCCTACGCCATTTTAGATAAAGAAGGTAAGCCGAAAAAAGACGAATGGGATTGTAACTTAATTTCCAAACCCTTAGTTATAAATCGTTACTTTGCTGATGAACAAGCCAAAATCGAGCAGTTAGAAGCGGATAAAGAAGCCATTACTAGAGACAAGGAAGAAATGGAAGAGGAACATTCGGGGGAAGACGATATATTAGCAGAAATCAAAGAAGATAATAAAAAAATTACTAAAAAAGATGTTCAGGAACGCATATCAGAATATGAAGCTGCTGCTATTAGTAATTACTTTACCGAAGCTAAAAAAACGTTACATGAGTTAACTGAAAAATCAGAGGAATTAACAAAACAGAGAATTGATCTAGAAGATTCTGAAAATTCTGAGACAGGGTATGAATATTTAACTTTTCTAAAAAATAATAAGGGTAAAATTACTAAAACTAATGTACAGAATCGAGTTATAAAACTTAAAGATTCTATTATAGACAATGCAAAATATACTTTAGAGCAAAAAGAAATAGCTAAAACAATTAAAAAAGATTTTGCCCAAATAAAAGACTGGCAAAAGAATATAAGCGATCCAGTTTTTATGGAACTTGATTTCTTGTATGAGTATCTAACCTTATTGCAAGATGAAGCAACGGCTAAAAAAGAAGAAAAAAATTATAGAGAAAAACTATTGCAGAAGCTAGAAGAAAAAAAGCAAACACAAAAATTAGATATTTGGATTAAAGACTTAGAAGATTTGAATAACTATCTAAATCTTGTAGAAAAAGAGAAGTTTCAAGAAGATAAGATTAAAAAAGCAATTACAAGTTTAGACAAGCAGTTATTAGAGAAATATTCAAAACTGACAAGCGAAGAAGTCAAAACTTTAGTAGTAGATGATAAGTGGCTGGCAACTATTAGCCAAGAAATTAAAACCGAATTAGACAGAATTTCTCAACGTTTGACCCAACGGATTAAGGAATTAGCCGAACGTTATGAAAAGACTTTACCAGAGTTAACTACTAGAGTTAATGAGTTAGAAAGTAAAGTTAACAATCATTTGATCGGGATTATGGGGATTAAAGGAATAAACCAGGATTAATGGATTAACAGGATGAACGGGATTAAGTTATCTGTGGAAATCATAATCAAGAAAATTATCATACTCAGACACTACTTAGTTCTTCCTTTTTCTGCTAACATCTCTTGTTTGACTTGCCCGATAAGCTCTAGTATTTTTTCTTGAGAGTTATAGCCATTAGCTTTGGCGGTTTGGCGCAACTCCTCAAATTCATCTGGCTCATTTTTGGCAACCACAATTACATCAACTTCCCCGTCATTCAATTCTTGCAGAAGTTTAACTTTTATTTCCCCGTTTTTGACTATCCCTGTCGTCTGGACAATTTTCATCTTATTTTGCTTGGTTGGGTTGATACTTAATTTTAATTAAAAATTGATAATGGAGAATTGACAATGAGTAAAGCGAAATATATTCCCGAAGAGATATTATCATCGATTCAAAAACTACCCGAAGAATCTTTAGGAGAATTAGTAAATTTTATCGAGTATCTTCAATTTAAAAATAGTCTTAAACAAAACTTACATAATTAAAATCATCAAGAAGCAAAAGCCAATATAACCACCAAAATAACTCCTGAAGAAAGCGAGCAAATAATCGAAAAAATATTAACAGAAGTTGGCAATTCAATATCTTCTCTTTCTGATTATGCTGTTAGTCGGGCTGATATTTATCTTAATAGATAATTGATAATTTAGGGTTTTGTCGGTTATGTTTGACCAATTAATACTTGATAGTTAAATTGTTTTTATGAGTGATGTTAATTTTCATAAAGGTTATAAAAGTACGGATATTGGTGTTATTCCTGAAGATTGGAAAGTCAATAATTTAAGCGAAATTGCTGAAATTATTATGGGACAATCCCCCACAGGAAGTTCATATAACAAGAAAGAAACGGGAATTGCCTTAATTAACGGTCCTACCGAATTTACTGAAAATCATCCAATTAAAATTCAATGGACAACATCACCAACAAAATTGTGTAAATCAGGAGATGTACTGCTTTGTATTAGAGGAAGCTCTACAGGAAGAATGAATATTGCTAATGACACCTATTGCATAGGAAGAGGTATTACAGCAATAAGAGCTAGAGAAAATTCAGATAATTTATTTCTAGAATTTATGGTTCAAAATGCTGTTAAAAATCTTCTGGCATTATCAGCAGGTTCTACATTTCCAAATCTCGACAGTAAGTCTCTCAGAAAAATAGAAATAGTTTCGCCACCATTACCAGAGCAAAAAGCGATCGCCCGTGTTTTAAGTGATGTTGATGAATTAATTAGAGAATGCGACTCTCTATTAGCCAAAAAGCGCAACATCAAGCAGGGAACTATGCAGCAACTCCTTACTGGTAAGAAGCGATTACCTGGTTTTAGTGGCGAGTGGGAAGTGAAAAAATTGGGAGATATTTTTGACTTTAAAAATGGGTTGAATAAAGAGAAGAAATATTTTGGTGAGGGTACTCCAATTGTCAATTATATGGACGTTTATAAAAATAATGCTCTTACTGCAAAAGATATATTGGGTAGAGTTACGGTATCAAAAAATGAATTAAAAACTTATGAAGTTTGTAGGGATGATGTTTTTTTTACTAGAACATCTGAAACAGTCGATGAAATAGGTATTGCCTCAGTGATTATAGAGGAATTAGAAAATACTGTATTTAGTGGTTTTATATTACGCGCTCGACCCAAAAATAATTTGTTGAATACATTTTATAAAAAATATTGTTTTTCTTCTCAAAATTTACGTAAGGCGATCACTTCTAAAAGTTCTTACACAACAAGAGCATTAACAAATGGAAGAATTCTTTCTAATGTTGAAATATTTCTTCCAACACTTTGCGAACAAAAAGCGATCGCCCAAATCTTAAGCGACATGGATGCAGAGATAGAAGGCTTAGAAAAAAAACGAGATAAATATAAAGCCATTAAGCAGGGGATGATGCAAGAATTATTAACGGGGAAAACAAGGTTAATTAATAATTGATCATGAGTCAAGCTTATAAAATTTACTTAGATGTATGTTGCTTAAATCGTCCCTTTGACCAACAATCACAAGCCCGAATACGTTTAGAAACAGAAGCGATTTTGGAAATTATTAATTATTGCCAAGCGGGAACTTGGACGTTAATAACTAGCAATGTTTTAGAAGCAGAAATAAGTCAAACTCCCAATCAAGAGCGCATCGAAAATGTCAAAAAAATACTCTCAATTGCCAAAATCAAGGTATTAAGTGGGGACTGGCTTAAAGAAAGAGCTTCCCAGTTACAAAAATTAGGATTTGCCAGCTATGATGCTGCTCATATTGCTAGTGCGGAAAGGGCTTTATCAGATATATTTTTAACTACAGATGACCGCCTCGTTAAAAAAAGTCAGACTTATGCTCAATTAATTAAAGTAAAAGTAAATAATCCCCTACAGTGGTTAGCCCAAGTAATGCTAATGGAGAACAACAGCGATGAAAACCCAGAATGAAATTCTCGAACAAGGCTATAAAGCATTAGTCGATTCTTTAGGAGTTGTAGATGCGATTCGATTTATACAACACTTTAGTCCTGGGGAGGGTAACTATACTGAAGAACGTCATCAATGGTTAGAGCAAAAATCTTTGGATGATGTAATGGGAGATATAGGGCAATTAGGCAAAGATGACTCAAATCAATACCTTGAAGTTATTGAATAGTTCCCGAAGACAGGAAAATATTAAATAAAAATTTCGCTTGTTTACACTAAAGATTTAATTCTCGTTACCAATAACACCTCAGATTTTCAAAATTTTCTGAATTTTTAGTTAGAAAACTGGCATCAACAATAACCATGATGCAGAATTATGAGATAAAACTGCCAATTACTAATTCTATTTATGAGCGAAGTAGGGGTATTAGAAAGGGTTACTCAAAACCGAGTAGTGAAACTATTCCAACGACAATTACAATACCGCTACTTAGGTAATTGGCAAGACAGACCCAATGATAGCAACATCGAAGAAGATATTTTAAGGGAATACTTAACCAAACAAGGCTACAGTCCAACCCTGATTGATAAGGCACTCTACGAACTCAAAAAACCCGCCACCGACCAAACTAAAAGCCTCTACGACATCAATCAAGAAGTTTATAGCTTGCTGCGCTACGGAGTTAAAGTTAAGGAAAATGTCGGGGAAAACAACCAAACCGTTTGGCTGATTGATTGGTCAGATCCTGAAAATAACGACTTTGCGATCGCCGAAGAGGTAGCCATAAAAGGGGACAATGATAAACGCCCCGATATTGTTATTTATGTTAACGGTATTGTTTTGGGAGTCTTAGAACTCAAACGCAGTAAAGTTTCCATCTCCGAAGGTATCCGTCAAAACTTAGATAATCAAAAACCAGAATTTATTAAACCTTTCTTTACTACCATGCAGTTAGTCATGGCGGGAAACGATACCCAAGGGTTGCGCTATGGCACGATTGAAACCCCAGAAAAGTATTATCTAACTTGGAAAGAAGACCCAGATTGGGGTCAACCAATCGATCGTACACAAATTCTCGACAAAGCTTTACTAGAATTATTACCCAAGGCGCGATTTTTAGAATTAATTCACGACTTTATTGTCTTCGACAAAGGCATCAAAAAAGTCTGTCGTCCCCATCAATATTTTGGTATAAAAGCCACCCAGGAATATTTAAACCGCAAAGAAGGGGGCATTATTTGGCACACCCAAGGGAGCGGTAAAAGTCTGACGATGGTGTGGTTGGCAAAATGGATTAAGGAAAATGCTAATGACTCTCGCGTTTTGATAATTACAGATCGCGATGAATTAGACCAACAAATTGAAGGCATTTTTTTAGGAGTCAATGAATCAATTTATCGCACTACTAGCGGTAGGAATTTAATTACCCAATTAGACAATACAACCCCTTGGCTAATCTGTTCTCTAATTCATAAATTTGGCAAGAAAAAGCAGAACGCTGAAGACTCTGACTATGAGAAATACCTAGCCGAACTACAAAATAGTCTTTCTGCCAACTTCCAAGCCAAGGGCAATATTTACGTCTTTGTCGATGAATGTCACCGCACTCAATCGGGCAGACTACACCAGTCGATGAAGCGAATTTTGCCCAATGCCATCTTAATTGGTTTTACGGGTACGCCCTTACTCAAACAAGATAAAGAAACCACTATCGAAGTATTTGGCGACTATGTTCATACTTATAAGTTTAACGAGGCAGTTGAGGATAAAGTAGTTTTAGATTTACGCTACGAAGCCAGAAACATCGAGCAAAATCTAACCTCCCCAGAAAAGGTAGATCGCTGGTTTGAAGCCAAAACTTCAGGCTTGACCGAACTTGCTAAAAATCAACTCAAACAACGCTGGGGGACGATACGCCAGGTGCTTAGTTCCCAAGATCGCTTGAATAAAATAGTTGCCGATATTATCTTTGATATGGGGGTCAAAGATCGGCTTAAAAGTGGCAGGGGTAACGCCATGCTAGTGTCTGGCAGTATTTACCAAGCCTGTAAATATTACGAACTTTTCCAAAATTCAGGCTTTACTAAGTGCGCCATCGTTACCTCGTACAATCCTTCTACAAGAGATATTAAAGGAGAAACTACAGGAGAAGAAGGCTTAACAGAAAAGCTCAAGCAGTATGACATCTATAACAAAATGCTGGGGGGAAAATCCGCCGAACAGTTTGAAAAAGATGTCAAAAAAGCTTTTATTGAAACCCCAGCCCAGATGAAGCTGCTGATTGTAGTGGATAAACTCCTAACTGGGTTTGATGCACCCTCCGCCACTTATCTCTATATCGATAAAACCATGAGAGATCATGGGCTGTTTCAAGCCATTTGTCGGGTCAATCGCCTTGATGGTGAAGATAAGGAATATGGTTATATTATCGACTACAAAGACCTCTTTAAAAGCTTAGAAAAATCTGTCAGCGACTACACCACAGAAGCCCTAGACGGTTACGATCCAGAAGATCTTGAAGGTTTATTAAGCGATCGCCTAGAAAAAGCCAAAGAACGCCTGGAGGAAACCCTAGAAACCGTCAAAGCTTTATGCGAACCCGTAGCACCACCCCAAGATACCCCAGCCTATCTTAAATACTTCTGCGGTAATACCGACAACCCAGAAGAATTACAAAACAATCAACAAAAGCGCATCTTCCTTTACAAATCCGTCGCTTCTGTGATCCGCGCCTATGCCAATATTGCCAATGAAGCGATTGAAGCTGGCTACACCCCTAATGAAATTGCTCGCATTAAACAAGAGGTCAAACACTATGAAAACGTCCGTCAAGAGGTAAAAATCGCCAGTGGAGACTACATAGATTTAAAAGCCTATGAGCCAGCAATGCGCCACCTCATCGATACCTACATTAGAGCCGAAGAAAGCGAGAAGATATCAGCTTTTGACGATCTGACCCTGGTGCAGTTAATCGTCCAAAAAGGAACGGATGGGCTTAACCAACTCCCCGATAACATCCGCCAAAATAAATCCGCCGTCGCCGAAACCGTAGAAAACAACCTACGTACCGTTATTACTGAAGAACAACCTACCAACCCCCAATACTTCGGCAAAATGTCAATTTTATTAGACGAATTGATCCAACAGCGCAAAACCGAAGCAGTTGAATATGAAGAATATTTACAAAAAATTGCCCAACTCTGCCAACAAGTAACCCATCCCGAAGGTAGTAGCGACTATCCCCCTTCCCTCGATACCAATGCCAAACGAGCTTTGTATGATAACTTGAACCAGGACGAAGCCAAAGCAATCGCTCTCGATCGGACAATCCGTAGCACCAAAAAAGACAACTGGCGGGAGTCCAAAATTAAACAGCGCGAAGTCAAAAACGCCATTAAACAGTATCTTTGCGATGCCGATGAATTAAATACAATCTTTGAAATCGTTAAGGAACAAAAAGAATATTAGTTACTTGCAAGTCTATGAAAGTTGGCGATCTTTCGATCCATGTAGTCAAAAAAAATATCAAAAACCTACACCTATCGGTACATCCCCCCGATGGTAGAGTTCGTATTGCTTCCCCTTTAAAAGTAGATGACGAAACCATCCGCTTGTTTGCTGTCTCCAAACTTGGCTGGATTAGGAAAAAACAAGCCAAATTCCAAGCACAACCGCGAATCTCTTCCAGAGAATACGTTTCGGGAGAAAGTCATTATTACAAGGGCGATCGCTATTTGCTCAACGTTATCTATCACTCTGCTGCACCCAAGGTAGTAGTTCGCAATAAAACCTATCTCGATCTCTACGTGCGATATGGCAGCATTCAAGAGCAGCGAGAACGAGTTTTGATTGACTGGTATCGCCAGGAATTAAAAGCCCAATTGCCCCAATTAATAGCCAAATGGGAGCGAGTTATCGGTGTCAGTACTAACGACTGGGGCGTAAAAAAGATGAAGACTCGCTGGGGAACTTGTAATATTCAAGCCAAACGAATCTGGCTAAACCTAGAACTGATTAAAAAACCCCAACATTGCCTGGAGTACGTCATCGTCCATGAATTAGTACATTTATTAGAACGCAATCATGGCGATCGCTTTAAGGCTTATATGAGCAAATTCATGCCTAACTGGAACTTTTACAAGGAAGAACTCAATTTTTTACCTTATCAGGCGCAAAAATAGTCAAAAATACTTTATAAATTGTCATTCACATAACTCCAACCTCAACCGTTTTGTAAGCGATCGCTTTAGCATCGATCCATGCCCACAGCTAGGAGTGTTTGTTGATAGGGTAACCTTGCTCTATAACTGTACGACAATCTTTATCTATATATGTGCTACAAACATAAAAGGTCGAGACTATGTTTCAATTTGAATACATTATTATGCTCAAGAAGCTAGACCAAAATAGTACACGGGATCTACAATTAAAATTAAGCGAAATTAAGCGTATGTAATAAGAGATTAACCTATGACTCAGCAAAAACCTATAGTAGCGAACTTTCGTCTATCTGCCGAGGAAAAACAGATTTTAAAAGCAACGGCAAACAATCACTTTGGAGGTAAAATCTCTACTATGGTTCGATACTTCGTATTTTCAGGTGTTGAATTCCTAGAAGCACTCTCAAACTCTGACCAATCTATCCAACTGATAAAAAAAAACAATCTTACTCAACTTAAAACCGTTAAGTAGGCACTATAAATTTAGAGGAGTAAACAAAACTCATAAATATAAGAGCCATGTATGCAACCTTCAGTCCGAGTATTCTAAATAAAAAAATAGTAAAGGCGATTTAATGAGCCTTTTGCTTGCTTGAAGTATTTCAACATTAGCAACTAAGCACTAATAACTCCGTGAAAAAGTTTCTCAGGCTTTTTCACAAACTAAAGGTCAAAAAATCAACCATCAAGAAATTTATTATTAGTTTTAGAATAGCTTATTTTTCTCAACAGGAAAAGCAGTGTCCCCAAAGATCCTCATATTTCCCCTTTGAGTTTAAAAATACAACAATACTTTAAGAGCAAAAGGTTCTCCCACCAGCGAAAATAGGAGAATCTCAAAAATGCTTTATGTAGATAATTATAGTACAAGTTACCAAAACTGTCAACCATCACTGTTTCCGCTTCAGGAAGACCCGCCACCATTTCCAATACAGATCGCCTCGATTTCCCATCAACAAAGACTTAAAGCAGATTGGGGTTGTAAATTAGTCCACTACGAATCGGGCTTAAAACTCCCAGGTCAGTTTACCTACGACGAAGCTAAAGAAATACTTGAAATAACCCGCTACTGGGATTTTACGCTAGATAGCAAGAGAATCCCAAAATGTAGAGACAGGCTGTTAGTGCTGCTTGAGAAGGTATGTAGAGATCGCGTCTCTTCTAAATCTGAGGAGGTGGCAGCTTGAAGTTTACCCCTACCAACCACCGTAACCCTTGCCCAATCTGCCAAGATACAAGGGGCGACTGTCGAACTACCGAAGACAACCTAATTTTGTGCCATAGCTTTATCGAGCAAGATTCGGGTATAGCTGGCTGGAAATGGACTAAGGCATCATCTAATGGTGTTTGGGGCGTTCATGTTCGCGATCGAGGCAAAGATTTTAATCCAGAGCAATACGAACGTTATTTGGCTCACAAAAAAGCACAGCAGCGAAATAAAAAGCAGTTTCTAGCCGATAATGCTCTCGATGCCGATGGTCGAGATAAAGCCATCAGGAAGTTAGACCGTAATATTGGACTCAGCGATCGCCACAGACAAGATTTAAAAAACAGAGGATTGAGCGACGCGAAGATCGAAGCTGGTTTATTTCTCTCCATCGACCCCTGGAAGCAGTTTGATTTAGATTTACCCGAAAATCTCCCAGGAATACATTACAAAGGGGACCGCTTTGCTACTAAAGATACTGGTTATGCCTGTGTAATTTTTGACAAGCAGGGACGGGCGCTCGGCTGGCAGCTTCGAGTAGAGGGAGCCACTGGGGGGAACAAGTACAAATGGGCAAAAGGGACATTCTCATCGCACCTGCCTAACGGTGAACTCCCCATTACTATAATTAAGCCCAACAAAAACGCTCTTAAAACGCTTTATTTATCTGAGGGAATACTGAAACCAGCAGTGGCTAGTTATCTCCACGATATAGCCATTTGTGGTGCTGCTGGCGGTCATTTCAAAGGTAGTCCAGAGCAATTAACAGAAATAGTCTCTGACTATGAAGAACTGGCGATCGCTCCCGATGGTGGTGATGTCTTAAATCCCCAAGTAATGCGCCGTTGGGAAAAACAAATCAACTATCTTAAGCAATTTAAGAAACCAATTAGAATTATTTGGTGGGGACAAGTTCAAAAATCTGATGGTGATCTTGACGAGATTGATTCGGTTACTTTTTCAAAAGCCGAACATTTAACGCCAAAAGAGTTTTTTAAATTAGCCAAAAAAGAGCAGCATATTAAACAGGAGTGGGACAATTGGAAGAATTACAAAAAGTTTACACCACAGACGAAGATCGAGAAGAAATTTGTGGAATTTGGCTTACCTCAATCAGATACCATTACCTTTATTAAATCGGGATTAGGTACGGGCAAAACTACTGAAACAATAAGACATTTGCTCCAGCTTCAAAAATACGGAATTATTGGACTGGGATATCGCAATACCTTACTTTTGCAATTTAATGAAAAAGCTAAATCAGTGGGCTTTTATCACCTTCAATCTGATAAAAATTTAAGAGAATTTAGCTTAGATAATCCTGAGTTAAAAGTAACTAATTGTGTTGACAGTTTAGTTTATTATTCCTCAGAACAATTTGACGACAAAATTATAATTATTGATGAGATTATTTCGGTGTTAAAACATTTTTTATTCTCATCGACGATTAAACAATTTAGTAAAGTCAAAAAATTATTTACCGAGATGGTAAACCGTTGCGATCGCTTAATCTGTCTGGATGGATTTATGACCGATTGGGCGGTTACTTTCTTCAAAGAGTTATGCCCGACTAAACAGATAGTCACCATTGAAAACACACATCAAGGTGACAAAGCTAAGGTTTATTTGCTCGAAGGCACTATCGATATTGACGAAAAGATTAAACTAAACGATAAGACACCTTGGCTAGAAAAATTATTAAATAGCCAATGCCCTGTGATTTGTAGTGACTCTCAGGTATTCTGTGAGGCAATCGAGAGATTACTACAAGAGCAAGGCAGGAACGGCGTTAGAGTTGATTCTAAAACTGTTTCACAGAAGCACGTCAAAGACTTTTTTACCGAGCCTGACAAATACATTCGGTCAAATAAGCCTGAGTATCTAATCTATTCTCCCAGTGCCGAATCTGGTTTAGATGTCCCGACGCTCGATTACTTTAGCGAGCATTTTAGCTTCTTCTTTGGGCAGTTAGATATTGACAGCATGATTCAGATGTTAGGTCGCATTCGCGATATTAATGTGCCTAAGTATGTTTGGTGTAAAAAGTTTATCTTACCTGAAGATACTAAACGCCGTCCTTCTAATGTTGAAAGTATTCAAGCTGATAGAGCGCGAGCGCTGATGAACGAATTACATTCAACTCTAAACAGCGTAGATTCTAACGAATTAAAGATAGCTCGACTACAACAAATTTATCAGGATAACATCGACCCCTACACGACCGCAGCCGACACCATCACGGCAATTAGAAACCATGAGTTTGCTAACTATCGCGAATGCCTGAAGCGGCAGCTAACAGATAATGGTTATCCTGTCGAAGCTGTTACCTTAGAAGCTCTCAATAGCAGAAAAGCGATCGCGCTTCAGGAAAAAGAAGCCAAAACCGAAGTCAAACGGCAAAACGCCAGCGATATCTATCATGCCAGCGACCGCTATATCGGACAGAGCCAAGTCAATCTTAGCTTTGATGCTAGTTGGGAGACTCGCTGCGCGGTAACGAAGGCAAAATTAGTAAATCGTTTACCAGGCATCAATAAAGATACAGTTTGGACTCCTG
>DATNPK010000115.1 GCA_036703275.1 Coleofasciculaceae cyanobacterium
ATCATGCCAGATTAATTAAAACGGTTTTTGAAAACGGATTAGTCTTATCAGACTAATTAAGGAGTGTACTCAAACCTGAAATCATTGATATATATAGGTTTCAAAAACGAGTCGTCCTGGGATACTAGAGGTTTCGTCCTGGGATACTAGAGGTTTTGTACTCAAGCTCTAACTCCCAATACATAATGCTTTGATCCTATTTTTAATAGGTTATTTTTTTTGAGTACTTGAGTACATACTATTTAGATATCAAGCTAATCTTCAATTTGCAGTAAATCGCGTAGCTTTTTTTCCATTTCTTCTGAGGGAGTTCGTTTCCCTTTTTCCCACATTTTTACTAGTGATTGGCTTACTCCTAGCGTACCCGCTAGCTTTCTCTGACTCCAATCTTTGGCGTTTCTGCCTTTTCGGATTTGGTCGCTCGTTATTCCAGTTGCCGATATTTGCTTTGGCTTTTTTACTTTCTGCTTTGGTTTTGCTTTACTCGCTAGTAATTCTGGTATTGGGTGTGGAGGCTGAATAGTTACTCTGGCTAGAAGCAACCATTCGATAATTTTCATCTTTCTGGCATCTGTTGGCTTTTTCAGTTTACTTCCAGGCTGTAGCCACGAGGGATAAGTTTCATCAAACTGAATTTGCCAACTAAGTTTTTTCAGCAACTTTAAAGCATTGTCCCAGCGTTGTTTTAGGTCATATCCTCTGCGTGTATCGCTGCGTGCTGTATCAATGACGGTATGAGGCAGGAGGTGTTTGAGTAAAGTTTCGACTCGATACTTTCCCGACGTATGGATTCTGCTTTCCATTGCTAGGTGAATTGCCAACCTCAACGCTAGTTCGTCATGATAAGGATCGATTCGGAGAATACTTTGAGCCAGATAGCCAAACTGGTACAAAGCCTCTTGCAGTTTGCTACCAGCTTTGTTGAGAAAACTATGGAAAATTAAACCTGGCTGTACCGTTATGTAAACCTCTTCGGGTTTTTGAACCTTTCCTTCTGTGTCTGATTGTCCTCTGGGGTCTACCACTACGTTCCACATTCGCCCTGTAGGGTTACTGGCATTAATTCCGCCCTTTTTGTTTCTACCTTCTACCCAAACAGACTTAACTAACAAACAATCTAGAACAAAGGCTGTTTTAGCAATTTCACTGAGCTTCTGATGAACTGGCAGATCGGTTCTTTTGTCCCACCCCAAGTATTTAATTATATCGCTCGCCTTTAGACTAAACTTACTGTCCCAAGGTCGATCCTGATTCATCGTATGTGCTGCAAAAATTAAATGTAGTTTGACTGTATTAAAACCAAATTTATCGATAATCTGCTCGGCTTGTTCTAGAGGAAGCAGTTCAATATCGCCAGGATTACTAATATAATGTTCGATATAGTTCTTAGGATTGCCTTTGGCTTGGTGCTTAAAGTAGGCAAATCCGTTGTCATCTTTTTGCCATAGGTCTTTTCTAATTTGAGCTAAAGATGCGCTGCTAAAGGCTGCAAAAGTAGGAATGGGCAAAATAGCATTGGCTAATCTAGATTCGGTAACTGGTACAGGCTCTGCTTCATTGTTTTCTCTAAAGCCCAAAGTTCGCTCTATCTCTGTTAAGGGAAGACTTTCAAGAGTTTTAAAAATAGCTGTGGCATTTCTTTGAGAAAAGTGTTTTAAAAAATCCGCCACTTTGGATTCTAAATTGCTTAGTTCTTGTTCTTGAAAATATTGGTTGCAAGCTTTCTCTCTCTCATCAGAATTCATGCTATTAAAAGCTTCTATTCCAATATTTTGTTGCATTTTTTCAACTAATGATATTGAATGAAACGTCAAAAACTCTTCGGCTGCGGTTTCTGAGATTTTAAAATCTTTTAACGTTATGTTTATGTCATTTTCTAATTGCTTAATTACCTGGTCGATTCTTTTTTGACTAAGATGCAGTTCGACTGAAACTAAATTTTCTTCTCGATCAAAATTTAGAGTAAATGTAGGTAGTCGTGAGTGTAATTTACCAGTTTTTATTAGGTGAATTTTGACACGATGCTCGTATAACTTTACTAAGTGAAAAACTACTTGACGTGCTATTAAATTTAAAAGTTGATAATTTTCTTTAAACGATTGAGCAGTTCGTTTGATTTCTTCAGGCTTTAAATTGCTTCTAAATACATTATATTGTTGATAAAATTCGTCAACCTGCGTGAGAACTTGTTGTTTGTTTTGTGTTTCCAGCGTAGAAGCAGAAACCATAGCAATCATTCCCGTCTCTTTATTATCGACACGCACATAATCTGTTTCTTTCTCTCGATCGCCCCAAAAACTGTTCGGATCGAACTTAAAGATCTCATCATTTTGTTCTGGCATGGTCTTAATCGTCTAATCAATTCGATCTCTAACAATAAATAATCATAGAAAATATTGCTGGGCTTATTCATTCCTTTCTGGAGAACCTGGAGGAACAATCCAGAAAGTACACTTAGGATTATTGGTTTCTCGGCAGTTATTGATGCGATCGACGTTCCAATCCACTACATCACGTCCAAACACATTGTGAGGATGATTGTACCTGGTTGATGCTACCCACCAAGTACCGACTATAAGAATTAACCCAAAAGCTACTAAAGCAGGAAAAGACCAAAAACCGTCCGCGATCCTCAGCCAAATCTTATTTTGCTGAATCTTGCCAATTCCAGAGATAGAACGATCGATCTGCTGATTAACCGTTTCTTGCCTTTTAGTAATATTCGATGCCCACTCAACAAAAGCATTCATCTCCTTCATACTCTTCTGCTCGCGAGCAAAGATTTTAGCATCCAGTTCGGCAACCTCCGACTCTAATCGCTCAATTTGCTTTAAGTTATGCTGTAACCGCTCAAAATTTTCGCTACTAGCATCAGCGATCGCCCCTACCGTACCCATGCCCGCCTCTTTAATATCTGAGACGCACTTATTGCTAACAGCCTCCATATTCTCTTTGATCGTCTCAGCCTGCTTCTGCTGTTGTTTTGCAACCAGAGAAATAGCTTCGGTAATTTCAGACAAACTACTAGCACTTTCTTCTTTCCACTCAGATAAAAGCCGATTTAGATCCTTTGGAGCAGCTTCAATTAACACCCGCATCTGTCCTGTTAGCAGTAAAGCCATAAACATCGGGTCATTTGGCTCTAAGCCACTACGACTGATAATCTCAAACACTTTAGCCTTGAGTTCTGGGGACTCATTCGCCATGCAAAAATCTATGACCTCTCTGGCTTTTACCGCACTACCATTAAGTAGACTCATCTTATTTTTTCAATACCTATTTGTTATTCCTCCTTTTGCTCGATCTTTAAGAAACTGAAGCTGTTTCCATTTCTGTTGACCAAACCTCAGTACTGTCAAAAGCTGCAAATGCCGTCTTCAAAAAATTAACCACCCGCTGCCTACCCAAAACAGTCAAATCAGATGAGCGTGTAGCATCATCAAAGCGCAACTGCTTCTGGTTAATTAAATACCGTTCCTGATAACCCAGCTTGGGAAAATCAATTACCTTTATTCCATACCCCGTAATAAGTTTTTGTAGCGACTTATCATTATCCACCTGCGACCACTCATCACAAAGCCCAAAATTTCTGACTAGAACATGAGTCATTTGCTCGCCATAGTAGTCAACAGAAGCCTGAAAAAGCCTAATGCTGTCATATTCACCGTTAGTCACAAACCACTTACAAAAACTAACGTCATACTGCTGACCAATCTCTAGTAACTGATTATTCTCAATCCAAGTAGTAACCGCCCGATTAACTTGACTCGGCAAAGAAACAATTACGGGCTGTTCCATCGCCATCTCAAAAATGCGATCTGCCTTACCAGCCTGTTTCTCATCCTCACTAAAAACAGCAAACTGACACTGCTCTTTGTAAACCCGATTAACATCAGGATTAGAACGATCCGTCTCTATCGCCACAAAAGACAACTCACGATCCAATCCATATTGAATCATCGCTCTAGTCACAAAAGACTTACCTACTCCCCCCTTCTCACCATCAACCAAATGTATGATCGCCATTTAAGTCTTCTTGCTCCAAATTAAAAACTATTAAACTCGCTCTCTAAATCATCATTTGAACCAGACAGAATTTTAGTTTTAGTCAATGAAGACTTATTACCAATTGACTGACTTTTGGTTTTAGCTTTGTTACTAACAGACGAAGATGATTTAGTCCTAGTCGTAGAATTCAGATTAACCGCTTGTTCTGAATCTGTACTACCCTTTATACTATTGATTTCAGCATCGGAATTACCAGTCCCTAACTCTTCTTTAGAATCAGTAACATTTGTTGATAATTTGGAGTTCGATTGAGGAGTCGATCTAGAACTAGAAGCAGAACTAGATTTACTTTTTCGCTTTCGTGAAGATGACTTCTTACTACCTTCAGTTAAATACAATTTCAAAGTAGTAGCCGACACCAAAATCTCTTGTTCGGCTAAAATTTCAGACAAATCCTCATAGGTATAACCTTTCTTCAAAGCACTGTTTAATTTACCTCGAAGAAAATAAATACTTTCTCGTAGTGTTAGTTCTTCAACTGGTTTAAATTCTAGTTGGTCTAATTTATTTAATGCAGTGTTGAGCTTATCTATATGAAATTTTTGATTAGGTTTAGCTTTAACCATCTTTAATTACTCCAGCATTCGTGCCTTCTGTTTATTGCTATACAATTAATCATCACATAAATAGCAATTCGCTTAAATTGAACTTTTGTAAAGGGAAGTATCCTAGTCAAGAATGCTTCTTCTTTTCCCAGGAGTATTTATCCGAGAGACTAAAATTGTATAAATTTGGTGCTACTCACTACACAATTTTTGGCTTCGCCACCGCTGCGCTAAAATTATTTCGTTCGCCTAAAGGTAAAATCTCAAAACAACTGGGAAAAAGAAATGCCTCATGCTATTGCTCGCATCGCTAAACTAAAGTCGGGAAATGTCGGTGCTTCAGGTCAGCATACCAGAAGAGCCAGAGAAACCCCAAACGCCAACCCAGAGATTGCTAACATTCGTTTTATTGGTCAACCAGATTCAAGCAGTCTACCCAGCTTAGAAACCATCGTCAGAGAGCGCATTGGTGAACAAACCATCCGCAAGAATGCGGTTCTCTGTGTGGAGATGTTGTTGACCGCTAGCCCTGAATACTTCCGACCCGATGACCCAAGTAAGGCAGGATATTATGAGCCAGAACGTCTAGCAGATTTTCAACAGTCAGTTCATAACTGGTTAGATAATGAGTATGGCGATCGCATTGTTCGAGCCGAGCTACATTTAGACGAATCAACTCCCCATGTTCATGCTTATCTTGTACCCCTAGATGAAAGAGGAAAACTAAACTGTCGGGGACTATTTGGCGGACGGCAAAAACTAAGTCAGTTTCAAGATAGTTATGCTAATGCCATGTCACTAATTGGATTAGAAAGGGGGATTAAAGGGAGTAGAGCTAAACACACTACGGTCAAGCAATACTATGCTGCGGTAACTAAAACACCAGATTTAACTTTAGATCGAACTACTATTCAACATCAGTTGGCAGATAGGCAAAGAGTAATCAAAGAAAAGGAACAGGCTTTAATTACCGCCAAACTATTATCTAGGGACAAAGAAGAATTACAGCAGCGTCTAGAGCAAGCTGAAATCAAAATTAAAACTCAAGCCAGGGAATTAACTAACTGGAAAACTAAGTATGCAGACATCGCTGATCAAGTGCGGGATTTACCCCTAAAAGATGTTGTCTATGAATTGGGTTTAGAACCAGATCCAAAAGACAAACACAAGTGGCAAAACGAATACCACATTATTAATATTACTGGTAGTAAATTCTACGATTGGAAACAGATGAAGGGTGGAGGTGGGGCGATCGATTTGGTGATGCACATTAACGAGTGTGACTATAAACAATCAGTAGCTTGGCTTGGGGAGCGTCTGGGAGAAAGTGCCACCATTGAAGCGGTAACTTATAAAACCAGAGAAATAATTAGAACCGAACCAGTGCAGGAATTTACTCCGCCAGTCCCCGAACAGAGTAAATGGCTTTCTGTCAAACAATATTTAACTCGTACAAGATTGTTACCTAGTGGTTTAGTGGATAAGCTACACGAACAGGGATTAGTTTATGCAGATCAAAATCAGAATGCGGTGTTTCTTCGTCGTTCACTAGATGAGGATAAAATTACTGGAGCAACACTTAGAGGTACAGCAGGAGAAGATAATCAATTCAAAGGATTAGCCAAAGGTTCAAAGAGAAAAGAGGGGTGGTTTTACTTGACTAAGGGAGAGCAATCAAGTGATCCCATAAGAAGAGTGGTGTTGGTTGAGTCGCCGATTGATGCGATGTCCTTGGCGGTGTTAGAGCGGACTGATTCATTAAAAACACTCTATTTATCTACTGATGGGGCTGGTGTCATACCAATTGAGTATTTAAAATCGGTGAAGGATGTAGTGATTGCCTTTGATCGCGATCGCTCTGGTCAGTCGATGGCAGAAAGAATTAAGACTCAGTTGCCGAATGCAGTTAGTAAAACTCCTAAAGCGATTGATTGGAATCAGGATTTAGTTAATACGTTTGATTGGGTTAATCAGAAGCGAAGCCATGAGATTAATAGACAGCATCAACGTGGGATTGAAAGGGGTGGTGGGTTGAGCTTATGATTTGCTCTACCTTTGACGAAGGCAAAGGCATTAAAACTATTTGGATGTCCAGTAATTTAAACATCTAAATGTTTAAATTACTGGACATCCAAATAAAAATAGATTAGATTCTAGCTTCCATGAGTCTTTTGTCAGCAGATTTGAGTAATGAGCGATCGCATATCCAATACTTTCTTAGATTCAATCGTAAAATTGTCCGCTACTGGAGATTGTAGTTTTGAAGGATTAATTGCAGAGCTTTTAGAGTCTTTAACTGGGCGACATTTTAATCTTGCGAAACCTGGCTATCAAGCAGGTCGAGATATGAGTTCTCGTGATTTTTATCAGAATACTATATTTGTAGAATGTAAGCGGTATAAAAAGACAACTGAATTAAATGAGAGAGAACTTTTAGGCGAATTAGATCAAGCAAAAGCAGGAACTCCAGATTTAGATGTTTGGGTTCTAGTTACCAGTCGAGATGTTGATTCTAAGCTATATGAAAGCTTACATCGAAGTGCTGCTCAAAAAGGGATTGATTTTGCCGTAATTGCTGATGGTGATGGAAAGCCAAGTTATTTAGCTGTTTTGTGTGCAAATTCTCCAGCTACAGCAATTAAATTTTTGAAACTAATCATTTCATTAGATGAGGACTTACAAAAGCTGGAAAATGAGCTGGATGAAATTGCTAAACATCCTCAATTTTCTCAAAGAGTAAATCAGTTAAAAGAAAAATTTCTTTCTCCTCTGGTGGGATATGAAAATTGGCGAGTCGAGCAAAATCAAAAACTTTTAGATTACTTTAAGTCAGAAAAAGATTCTCGTCCCTTTTTTGGACAGCCAATTGATGTTGAGGGAGAGAATGTTCGGTTTATTGAACGGACTGCTTTAACAGAGCAGTTAGATAGCTGGTATTCTACTTGGGGAAAACATAGAAACGTCTTTGCTGTTTTAGGTGAAGAAGGAGACGGAAAAACCTGGGGTGTAGCCCGTTGGCTGGGACAGAAAATACAACAAGGTGATAAGTTTCCAGGTGTTGTTTTTATATCCTCTAATCAAGCAAGCAATAATGATCCATATATTCTATTTTCTGAAATTATTGCTCGGAACTTCTCAAGCTTAAGTAGTGAGCAGTGCAACCTTCGTATCAAACGTTGGATAGAAAAAACAACGAATGATGACCCAATTCTATTGCTAGTTTTAGATGGAATTAATGAGCGTCGAGATTTTGAGTGGTGGCGATCGCTGATTGATTGTTTGGTTGCTTCTCCTTGGCGTAATAGTGTCGCGGTACTAATTACTTGTCGAGATCGCCACTGGCAATCGACATTTGGTTCACTTCGTTATTTATCAACTAACACTCATAAGCTTCCTCCTTACAGTGAAGAGGAATTAACAGAAGCTTTAAGAGTAAACAAGATAAATCGTTCTCAACTTTCACAAAAACTTTTTGAATCTCAACTTCTTCATAAACCTCGCTTCTTTAATTTAGTTATCAAATATCAAGAAAGAATTGGTGACATTGGCAATATTACTATTGCTCGATTAATTTACGAAGATTGGAAAGATCGACTGGAGCGAAAAAGCAATATTGCAATAACTGATGCTAAATTCCAAGCGATAATTAAAGATTTAGTCGAAAAAACTTTAGAAAAAGCTCAAAATAGACTTAAGGAACACGAAATAGAAGAAACTTTTTCTTTTGTCTCCAGCAAAATAGAGCTGTTGGAAGAGTTTCGGACAGGAAGTATTCTTGAAGAAAAAAGCAGTAGTAGATATGAAGTAAAAAAAAATTTCTTGACCTATGGATTAGGTCTACTGCTAGTAGAAAATTTAGCCGATGCAGCAGAGACAGGAGAAGTAAATCTTGAAGAAGCAATCGCACAATGGCTCGAACCCCATGCAGGAATGGATCTTAAAGGAGAAATTTGTCACTTTGCCAGCTTAATTTCTCTTGGGGATTCCGAAATTTCGCAAGAGGTCAAAGTCACATTGCTATTAGCTTGGGTTAATAGTCAAAATCCAAGAAAAGATATTGATTCAGATTTTATTGAATATTTCCCTGTAGATCCTGAAGCTTATATTGATTTAGCAGAGAAGATTTGGTCTTATCAAACAGAGAATCCTTGGGCGCAGGAGTTACTGATGCGAGCCTTGATTCGCTGGCGAGAGAACGAAAAGGTTATTGAAAAACTCATTCCTAAACTAGAAAAATGGTTAGGATTTGTACATCTTGATGGATTTCCCCATTCGCGTCGTGCCTCTAAAAACGATCGCGAAATCGAACAAATTCGAGAAGATATTTTTCAGTGTATTGGTCAACAATTAAAACCAGGACAAGTATTTACATTTAATGGGTATCAATTAACGGCAATTGATGATGATGGACTGCTGCGCTTGGGAAGAGTGGCATTGAGGTTGATTGATTATTTACCTGTAAAGCCATTGATCAAAGCGATCGCCACAGGAGCTATGGCAGAAGCGATTATGGGATGTACTCAAGATTATCAAGATAAATATAATTTGTTTCAATGGATATTTGCTAGTGCTGATGATAATTTATGGAATGAAATTAAATTAGAAGTTGAGAGCTTAAGGACTGCCGATAATCTTATTGCCAATAGAGTTGCCTATTTCCTTTTGTCTTGGGAAGGTAGTACAGAAGCGTTTGGGTTGAGAGAAACTTTACCTCAAGATCTGTTTCCTAAAAATCCTTGGATTGAGAAACAGAAACAAGATATCTGTCAATCTTGGTATAGATGGAGTGAAAGCGATTATGTTACCTGTCTAAAAAGATCTGACCTGACATTACATTGGGTTGCTCAGAAAGTTGTACCTCATTGCTTGAATCCAGTATTGAAAGTACCTGATAATCTTCGCGAATATTTTGCACCTTTAACAGAGCAAATTTCTATTGATTCTATTTGGTCTGAATATTACCAGAATTCAGACGATATTAACTTTAAACAATACGAGGCAGCTTTATATGCTTATGCACCTGATGTAATAGCAGATTTAGTTAGAAAGATTATAAGGGGTATTGTTAATCGTTCAGAAATAAGTCTGCGACAATTATGTTTTAAACTCAAAGAAAACTATTTAATTTTTGATAAAACAGAAAAACAATCTATTTACAGAGTTTGGCAGCAATTCAAGGAAAAATGCGACATTACAGAAGATTTAGAAAAAGTTGCTGAAGCGCATCTATTTAAAGTAGTTCTCGAACAGCTAGAACCAAAACAACAATTAGATTATTTTCTACAGCGTCCAGAGACTGCATCTGATTTAATATCTTTAGAACGTAGTTTTAAATCTCTCCAAAATTCAGAATCAGTATTATTAAAACTAGATCGCTTAAACGACGATACATCAACACAGAGAACACTTTGGTTTTTATCTACTCATCAAGAAAATTTGACGGCAGAACAGATTCGTCAACATATTTATCCTTTTGTAGAGAATGAAAATAGTTTTATAAGATCGCAAGCTCTAAAAATTCTCTATCAATCTAAAGATACTGCGATTATTCAGCATTTTATCAATAGTTCTTGGCAATCGAATGTACAACACCACGATCTCGAAAACCATTGGGGCAACTTACTTCTTTGTCAGTACGGACAAAAGTTATCCTTCTTGGCTCTCAAAGATCGGGTTTATCCATCCTTTTTAGGAATTGCTATTCGCGATCGCGGTCTGAAATCCGCAGAAGTCAAACAGTATGCTGACTACATTGATTTACTCTGGACTGAAATTAAAGAAAACGTACCAGAATTACCTCTAGATTTTCCCCAATTGGAAATTAGAATCGCGAGAGATGAAAATTTTACAGATCTCGATATGATTTATTTATCTGATAAGTATTTCAATTTCTCAGAGACTTTTGTATCTAGAGATTCAACTTGGGGAGGCATAGGTAGTAATAGCGAATATGGTTCTCTACAAGATTTTGATGAACGAGAAGAAACTAGAAAAAAACTCAATCAAATTAGTGAAAGTTCCAGAAAAGAACAGTTAGAGGCAAATAATTGCTTTTTTAATTACAAAATTCTCAGAGATGTTCTTTCAGTCGCGATCGCACAACGCCCTGATTTAGTCGATAAATGGTTAGAACCAATTCAAGGAGAACAGAATGAAACAGTAAGGAAAGTTATTCGTGTGGGTACTGTCTTTTATGAAACTCTCTGCTATGTTTTGCTAGAGCGATCGCATGCACGAGCTATTGAACTATATCGATATCTCAGTCAAAACGAGAGTCAAATAATTCTCAAAGATGCTCAAACTAATACTCGCTACCTTGACTATGCCCTATTTCAAGCTTCACCCACCGAATCTTTAGAACAAGAATGGCTACATCAGCAAGAAAATTGCCACTCTGATGCTGAGTTGCTGGAATTGGCAATAGTAGCTCAATTAGGACAAGGAGAAAGTTGGCTGTTATCTCGCATTGAACAGCAATTACAGTCATCTGCGCCAAGAGATTTTTCTCATGCTGTTACTATGTTGGGATTTTTGGCAACAGATGATGCTTTTGAACAACTGAAAAAATTGGCTACGAGTCAACCTGATACCTGGAGGAAAAGATTAGTAGAGATATCAATGGAACGTTGGCAAAGAAATTCTTGGGCAAAGCATTGGTTTAGAGAGTTTTTAACTCAAGGAGATCGCGTTATGGCATGGAGAGGCTTTAGGTTGTTTTTACAGTGTGGGGATAAAAGATTTTGGTTGTGGAAAGAAGAGTTAATTGGTGAAGCTTCTTCTCAAAGCTTTCATCAGTATTATCTAAATTTTCTGGAAGATAATACTGACACAATCAAAAACGCTATTGGCAACAGTAAATATAATCAAGAACTAGAAAAAACTTTTCTGGCTCATAAAACAACCTCAGAATCTTGAAACATCAGCAACTTCCACAACATCTAGATGTCTAGTAATCCAAACATCTAAATGACAATAAATTAAACATAAATTCTCAAACAATGATTATTACCGTAGCCTCGTTTAAAGGTGGAGTGGGTAAGTCCACTACAGCCTTTCACTTAGCAACTTATTTCCAAGAATTAGCACCTACTTTACTAGTAGATGGAGATGCCAATCGTTCGGCTTTGGATTGGGGTGCTAGAGGTCAAGTACCCTTCAAAGTAGTCGATGAAAAACAAGCGGTTAAGTTCGCTCGTAAGTACGAACACATCATTATTGACACTCCCGCCAGACCCGATGAAGACGAATTAAAAACTATTGCTGAAGGATGTGACTTACTAATCTTACCTACTAGTCCAGACGCATTAGCGTTAGGTGCAACTCTTAAAATGGTTGATGCTCTCCATGATTTAGATACTAGTTATTGCATCTTGCTAACTATTGTTCCTCCAAAACCGAATAAAGCAGGAATTGAAGCTAGAACAGCAATACAAAATGTCGAGCTACCTATATTTCAAGGGAGTATTCGTAGATTAGCTGTATTTCAAAAAGCAGCTTTAGAAGGTATTCCAGTGAGTACTGTCAAAGATTCTTACAGTGCGATCGCTTGGCAGTGTTATGTCGATGTAGCTAAGGAGATACAAAATGACCAAGGATAATAGATTTGAGGGATTGATGGGGGTTGTGGGCAAGAAGAAAAATGCTCAGACATCTAAAATTTTGGACATTCAAATATCTGAAGCTAAAATAGATGATTCTTTATCAGACATCTCAACATCCAAACATTTAAACAGTCAGACATCTAAAAAAGCTAAGAGTGCTAACCCAGATTACACCAGAACAACGGTCTATCTCCCAAAAAAAACTCACAAAAAGCTGAAGGCGATCGCCCTAGATGAAGAGAGAGAAATGAGTAGTATTGTTGAAGAGTTAATTGAGACTTGGTTGAGTTCTCGAAAGTAATTGTCTGAACATCTAGACACTTCGCTCTAAAAACTTGGACATTTGAATGTTTAGATGTTTAAATGTCTAGAGTTAAGTTGAGCAAATAAGCAAGCAATGACATCGATTAATCTTTCTCAACCGCTAAGAGTCTATGGTTATCACGGTACTAGTCAAGAAAAAGCCCAGGAAATTATTGACCGAGGTTTTAACTTGAGTACTAACGATTATGATTGGTTGGGAACGGGGGTATATTTCTTCCAAGATGCACCTATGCGTGCTTTAGCTTGGGCATCCGAAAGATATCCTGACTCACCTGCCGTAATAAGGTCAGAATTAGTCTTAGAAAACTGTATAGACTTGCTCGATATTGCCTGGAATCCGATTATTAGAGAAACTTACGGGATGTTTATCTTAGAATATCAAAAAGCCAAGATACCTTTACCTAGTCAAAATCCTCAAAGATCGAAGGCACATCGTTTAGATTGCGCTTTTTTCAATTACATAATGGAAAAGATTTTAGCGTCACAGGATGTAGCTATTGGTTCAATACGTGCTGTTTTCAATGAAGGCGATCGTATTTATCCAAATTCAGCTATATTTGATCGCTCTCATATTCAGATTTTGATTCGTGACTTATCTCTGATCGAAAAATCTTGTTTGATAGAAGAAGATAGAATAGATTAAGAAGTTGCATCATTGGTGCGAGCTTTCCATATTAATAAAGAGAAGATGATGGTAGATCCCCAAAAAGCAGCCAAGCTGATTCGTCAGCATTTTGAAGAATTAACGACAGAGCAGTTTGTCGAAAATATTTGTGATTTATCTCATGAAGCCTTTTTAGATCGAGAGAGAAAAGAGCAACAAAGAGAATTAGAAACGTTATCAGCATCATTATCAGATTCAGAAGCTTTACCTACGGAAAAGTGATAGTTGTATTTCTATGATTTTCCCAGAGAAAATTATGAGCAATTTTAACTTTGTCTGAATATTCCCGACCGCAGTATTTATCAGGTTGAACATTCAAGCATTCAAGCATTCAATTGCTTAAGTGTTAAGGCATCTAGCAAAAAAAAGCAATTGTCTCAGGGTGCGGGGAAACATCCAGTCAAAAACAAATATCCCAAGCCTCCTACTGTTCAATCAGTAAGTCCAGATAACATTTCCGACAGCTCCACTTGATCTTTCGCCCGATTGTCATCATAAATCATCAAAGTATCGATCTGACGATGACGAGAAAGTTTTTGTACCTTCCGCACATTGCCATCAGTAGCATCCAAAGCAGCCGTAATTGAACTGTGCCTAACGCGATGGGGACTCATCCGTTTGGTTATTCCTGCCTGTTTGCAGTAGCGACGCACTAGCTTATAAATCCCATCCCCAGTTATCCGATGTCCCTTATGCTGAAAATCTAGAGCCACAAACAACGGTGCTTTCTGCTTCTTGTGTTTATAGGCGGAACTCCAGTCTAGCAGGGCATTGGTCGTCGAACTACTGATGCCAATTATCTCCGTCTGCGTCCCTTTTCCCTTCCCCAGTATCTTCAATTCCCTAGCCAAAGGTTCAAAATCACCATAGTTCAATAAACTTACCTCATTCCGTCGCAGAGCATTGTCCCACAACAGTTTTAATAAAGCATAATCCCGAATCCCATTTATTTTCGTGCGATCGCAAATATCCAAAACTTGACGATATTCCTCTGGACTAATCCCGCTAGTATCCCTATATTGCTGAACTCTTTCCCCTTTAACATCCTCTAAGGTAAATCCACATATTCCCAACTTGCGCCCCATACTACAGAGAGTTTTAATCGCAGCCAGACGACGATTGACGGTAGATTCTGTCAAACCCTTCTCAAATAGCTTGGCTTTATAATTTAGTACTACTCCCACCGCAGCCGAACGTTCCAGGTGCAAAAACTCCATTACCGTATCTTTAGTCGCAGCCTTGCCCGTAGTGGCGCGAAAAAAGTCATTAAGGTCTTTAAAGTAGGCGGCTCTGGTACTGGAATTGCGTTTGTCGAGGAGGAATTGAGCTAGCACGTCAGGTTCGGTATGAGTAAAATGTCTTTCAATTTTGGCATTGAAAGAGTTTTCTAAGTGTGATGGAGTTTGGGGGTTAACTCGTTCCATTATAATCGATATCGAAAACTTCAATTTCCGATATCATGATCGGTAATATCCTTACTGTACCGTTAATTTGAATGATTTAAACTGATAACTTGAAACTAAATAAGCTTGACATTTTATTCTCAATTAGAGAACATAAAAGAGTAACTAGATTTAGTTAACCAATGTGCGTGTTATTAGTCGAAAGATTCTCCGCGATTACTGTCAATCCCATAGTTCTGCCTGTGATGCTCTTTATGACTGGTATAGAGTTGCCAGCAAAGCCCAATGGCAGAATTTAACTGAAGTACAAGCTACCTATAAAACCGCCGAAGCCGTAGGTAACTTAACTGTTTTCAATATTAAAGGTAATCGCTATCGCTTGATTGTCGATATTATCTACGAGCATCAAAGAATTTATATCAAGTATGTTTTAACTCATGCCGAATACTCTAAGGATAAATGGAAAAATGACCCTTACTATTAATCCCTCAGACTACGCCCAGTTATTAGCTAAATATCAACCCAAAGTCATCGAAACCGAAGCAGAAAACGATCGCGCCATTGAATTAGCACAAGAATTGGAACACAAAGCCCATCGCAGTAACGAGGAAGATGCGATCCTCGAACTATTAGTTACCTTGATTGAAAAATTTGAAGACGAAAATTATCCCCTGGACGAAGGGACACCTCATTCTATGCTGTTGCATCTAATGGAATCCAATAAGATCAAACAGGAAAACTTAGTCGGTGTCATAGGTTCGAGAGGTGTTGTTTCAGAAGTGGTTAATGGTAAACGCAGTATTAGTAAAGCCCAGGCAAAAGCTTTAGCCGAATTTTTCTCTGTGGATGTTGGATTGTTTATTTAGAGTTGTAAATAATAGTAGTTAAACTAATAAGTACAGAGCAAAAAGCAAAAAACTTTTTAAGTCACTATACAATCGCTAAATAATCACAAAATATTGAGTTTTGAAGGTAGAAATCGCTAGTTTGTTTGTTAAATCATTTAATAATTCTGGTGGTGGCTCAGGTATTTGTCTCTGTTGACTGCAAATTAACCAGTATTGCAGACCAATAATAGCATTATCTACTTCTTCTGAGTTTAATGACAGTAAGCTAAATCTCAATTTTTTGGCAATATCATTTAATACACTCGAATTATCTATAAATAAAGTCATTGGTAAAACAAATAGTACCGAAATATTTATTTTTTCAAACTCGTTAATCAAATTCAAAGCTAGTTGCTTAACTTTATCTTCTGCATCTTTTAAATTGGGTAAAATAACTAATGATAAACAAGCAATAATTTTTTCTATTGCTTTTGCTAAGTCATCGTATAATAAGTCATTTTTACTTTGATACAATCTATTAATACTATCTTTATGTTGATCAAACCAAGCATTTATTTTATCTGAATCGAGACGAATACTCAGATAAGATAATGTCTCTGTAAAAATAGCTAATTTGGAATCTAAATATTCATTTTTATAACTAGAATTAATTCTTAAATTAGTTAACTGATAAACTACTTTAGATAAAAAACCAAATAATATCTCATAAAGATAATTAATTTCTTCTTGAGGTAAGATAGCAATATCAATGAAACTAAGCCACTCTTTAACTAAATCTGACTTGCTTACCTGAATCAATGCCAAGAAAGACCAAGTAGGAAAAAAGGAAATAGTCCATTTAGTAGCATTGGTAATATGCTTAGAATGCCATTGTATATTGATTAAACTAAGTGGCAATCCTCCCTCTTCTAAAATACGTAAAGACTCAAAAGCTGGATGAAATTCTGGATATAAAGTCTTTGTACTGAAGCGGAAGGTTCTAGTAGTTCTTCCTGGTAAAAAACTTCTCTTATTTTCTTTATGTGCTTGGGCTTGTGGTATGGGTTTGGTAACTTCTTGTTCTAAGATTTCAAGCTCGCTGTTTGGATTACAATGATATTTCTCTAACTGTTCCCAACGTTCTAAAAATATTTCGTTTGAATTATCATCAAATTTTCTTTTATCCCATTTAATTTGTTCTTCAATTTCTTTTAATAGGCGCATAGCCCAACCCTCTTGGGATAAAAGATAGTAATTTACAATGTCAGGTTGAATACAAGAACGTATTTTATTTAATGTTTCTTTAGCTATTCTTTGTGCTTCATGTAAATTGCCAGTTTGAGCAACAATTGAAGCTCTTTTAATTTGCCAAAAGTCAGGAATAGTTGTTGATTCCCATGCCTCGACTATCGATAATACAAGATCTTGATCTAAACGATATATATAGAAAAGACACTGTTCGTAGTACCATCGAGACTGCCACTCTGAGTTTTGGCCGACTATGTTTTCTAATCTAGATAACCATAGATCGAAAAGCTCCTGTTCGTGATTATCTCTTCCTGCTCTCAACAAAGCAAAAGCCAATTCCACCCAAGCCTGTTGTATATTTTCCCATTGCCAGCCTTGTTGTTGATATTCTTTTTTATTGGGAGTAATATGAGCTTTATTCAAATCTAGCAAGTTTGGATAAGGGTTAAATTGCTCAACTACCGATACGATCTTTTTTATCCATTCATTAAATATTAGTGGTGTTAAAGTTTTTTCCAATCGCCAATTTAATTCAAAAAGCAATAGCAAATTATTGGGCGGAGATAATTGAGCCAAAAAATCAAAAATTAATGAAGTCCATTCATTTGTACTATTCCAAAGCCGATTTCTATATTTTCTTGGTAAAATAACCCATCCTTTATATTTGATATATTCTTGACGTTGCTCACTCCACAAAGCTATCAATTTGCTTAAATCTTGTTCTAGCTGAATATTATTTTGATTTGAAAAATTACCATCAAAAACTTTATAATCAACTTTTATTTTTAATTGATCAACTTCATTTTCTGCATTAGACAATGATTCTGATGGTGAAGGAATAGCAGGCAAACTCTTACTAGGTTTCCATTTCCTCTGATTCCTGGTTTGATTGTGTTTTGATAGCCAATCTGTAAGATCGGGTGGCTCTCCGTACATCAGATTCAGAAAAAACCACTCTAAAGCTTTTGAATGTCTTAAACTTCGATCTTGCCATTCTGATTTAGGAAATAAAGGCGATAAATCAATAGTAGTTACTTTTCTACTTTTAAGTATTTGTTTTTGATAACTAGAAATATTTAGCAGACCGCATAAATAAATTGGGGGACTATATTCATTTAAGTTATTTCTAACCCATTCAATCCACTTTAAAAAGTTAGGATCTTCTCCAGAAAACCCAATTAAACAGAAAGCATTCTCCATAATTGACTGCTGAACAATGTTGACAAATGGAGCAAATTTTCTGGGGTAACTTTCGTAATCTTGTTGAGTAAAAATAAATGGACGATACGACTCAAAACTTCCATGTAATTTCACTATTCTTGGTTTCATTCGACCAGGAATATCAGCAGGATTATAAATTACATCATATTTGCGCTCTAGAATAAATGTTCTTTCCAGTAAGGTATCGTAATTGGTAGTAAAAACATCTGACCACGGTAAAGATAATAAAAGCTCGTGTAATTTGCCAGGATTGTATTTTTTATCTGGAATAGACTCAACTAAAAACTGTTCTAATTTCTGTCTTCCATGAGCTTTTTCATATTCGCTAGCTAGCTCTAAGGCATCTAAGTTAGCTGAAACGACACCTAAAGGTAATTCACTACGCATCTTTTCTTCCAAGTCCCACCAAAGAGGAAAATCTGGGCTTGTAGCAGATGTTTGGTCAGCGTTACAACTAAAACCAGCACCAACCATAACTGCTGCTTGTCCAAATTCTCTCCCACACCAAAGACGTTGGCGTATTTGCTCTATATGATGCTGATCTGGAAGAAGCATTTTATCTTCAGCTATTGTTTTACACCAACAGTTCTAACTACAAAAGTATTTTATGACCAGTAAGATCTGCACAATACATAACTAGTAATGATCGAACAAGATAAAGCAGTAAATGGAGCTGTTATTAGGCGATCGCACCTTTTACAACTATGTCTATATAAGAGTCGCGCAGTTGAAATAGATTTTGGCTAACTTCCAAAGAAAGATCGCTCTACACAACAAAAAACCCAGTCACTATATAAGCAAATGGGCAGAACTATTAATCTAATATATGATCACGTTCGTTATCCTTGTCAGGCTATTCCAAAACTCCAAGTTCTCTCGGTCAGTCATTTAGACCTCCCTCGTTAAAATCTAAAAACTCAACGGAAATACTAAAAACACGGTCGCCCCAAATTCCTTTCCCTCGTTCCTCTCCGTGAAAATCGGTGGTGTGCTGCTAGTCCTTGCACTTAGAAAGACTTACGTATATTAAGTATTTGCACTCAAAAACCCTATATCTAGCGTATAGCGTCAATTCTGCTGCTCTTTTTTTGATTGACATACCACTAGAAAAAATTTGTCAAGACTATTTTAATACGCTTGAAACTTTAGATATTTCCTAAAAAATGGTCAGTATCACTCATTACATCTGCTTGGGATCACAGTTATATTCGACAATATAGCGTTTACAAAATCAAACAATATATCAAATAAATAGAAGCTCAATATAACTTAAACGAGCTTTATTGCACCTATGCAGTCAATAAAAATCAGCACGATGAAGCAGCCCGAAGTGGGTAGGCTAATTCGTTCGCTTCGACATGAGCTAAATCTGACCCAACAGCAGTTAAGTGTCGAACTAGGAGTAGTTACGCCCACAGTTAACAGATGGGAAAACGGTCATTCTCAACCGTCGCCAATGGCTCTCAAGCTAATTGAGGTAAAGCTAATTGAGTTAGGGGAACGGGGAGAGGAGTTGCTGGAGAACCTTCTAGCTAAATCAGTTAATAAAAACTGATTCACGGGCATACCAAGACAAGAACAGATTTTATCACTAACTTCTTGAACGGGTCGCTCATGGGGCTTGCACCGCTTAGTTTGGTGGAAACCCCCAAGTCCTAAAGGATTAGCTCCTAACGTCGCGTCACCGCGCCCGTCCGCTAATATTCGCGCCTCTACGCACTTAACGGCGAGTGCGTGACAGATTTTTTATGGAGAATTATTGTGGTTCAAGCTTTAAATAAATCGGGACAAATTAAATCTTTAAGCTTTACGGCTCAACAGTTTAAATCTGTTATGAGTGGTGATGAAAAAAGCCGTGTTGAAGCTCTTAAGGAACTTTTAGATTATCCGATCGCCCAGCGCGATCCACAAGGTTCTCGGTTTTGGTTTCTGCGACCAGGAGAAAACACATCAGCAGCAGCAGATACACAGCCGATCGCGGTAGGTTTTTACGACGAACTTAATTCAAAGAGCGATCGCGAAATTAAGGAATTTTTAACCAGCCCCGAACAGCAACAAGTAATTTACGGGCATTACCTCGATCGAGTTAACGAAGACCAGCCTGTAATGTATATTCTTCTGCCCAGTAAAGAAGAGACTGGCAGAGTAGCTTTAGTTTTACCAACTGAAGGAAAACTGCGTCAGCGACAAATTCAAACCTTTGAATGGAATTCGACCCAATTACTAAATAGCAGACTGCCTCGATTACACCAGGATTCATTACCGATCGCAGATAAGGCACTGGTATCTACGCCTTTAGTGGAGTGGGTTTTCTACGATTCAGTTGCGACGGCGAAAGAGTTAGCCCAGCGATTGGCGGAAGTAACAAAACAGATCGAGAAAATAATACCCGCTGTTTATGCTGCTGAATCAAGTAATGGATATTTACATCAATTATTGACCAGTTTTCAGAAAGAATTACTGCCCAATCTTAAAGTAAGTTCTACCGACGAAAAAGAATACAGTTTTGCTGATATTTACGCTCAAACCGTTGCCTATGGGTTGTTTACGGCTAGGGTATTTAGCTATGAAAGACACAAAGACGATTTCATTTCTACAGGTTTTAATCGTCAGACAGCTTGGGATTTATTACCAGAAACTAATCCGTTTCTACGACGCTTGTTTCAGGATATCTCCGAGCGATCGCCTTTGGAATTGGGTGATGAGTTAATTGAAGCAATTGTGGAAATTATCTCCTACCTTAGAGTCGCCAAGATGGAGGTTATTCTTCGGGACTTTCATCAAAAAATTGACCGAGAAGACATCGTAATTCGCTTTTATGAAGATTTTCTCAAAACTTACAAGCAAAAGATGCAAAAGCTTAGAGGAGTTTACTACACTCCTGAGCCTGTTGTGTCTTACATGGTGCGATCTGTTGATGAGTTGCTGAAGGATAAGTTTAATAAGCCGTTGGGAATAGCCGATCCAGAGGTGATGATTCTCGATCCTGCTTGTGGAACTGGAACGTTTTTACTTTGGATTTTTCAGTTAATTCACAAGCGGTTTCAGGAATCGCCAGAGGCATTGACGGTCGGGCTGGAAGATAAATCTTGGTCTGGGTATGTAAGAGAGCGATTATTACCCCGCGTTTTCGGCTTTGAGTTGTTGATGGCTCCCTATGCGATCGCTCATTTGAAGTTGGGGCTGTTTCTTGAGGAGACAGGATATCAATTTGATAGTGGAAAGCGGTTAGGTGTGTATTTGACTAATACTTTAGAGAAACCTACTAAAAAAAGTGAGTTACTACTTGAGGAGTTTATTGCGGAAGAATCTAGTCAAGCAGCAGATATCAAACAAGAAAAGCCAATCATGGTTGTAATAGGCAATCCCCCTTATTCTGTTAGCTCCGCAAATTCTAGCGAATGGATTAGTAATTTAATCAAAGATTATAAAAAAGATTTGACTGAGAAAAAGCTCAACCTAGATGATGATTTTATTAAGTTTATTAGGGCTGCTCAATGGCGAATTGACTCTACAGGTCATGGCATTGTGTCATTTATATCCAGCAATACTTTCTTGGATGGGATAACTCATCGACGAATGCGTGAAAGTTTAATGAATAGCTTTGATGATATTTGGACGCTTGACTTACATGGAAGTATCAAGAAAAAAGAAAAGTGTCCCGATGGATCGAAAGATGAAAATATCTTTGATATTCAGCAAGGTGTCTCAATTAACTTATTTGCTAAATATTTGCAATTTCGTCAAGAATCCAACATTTATCACGCAGATATGTGGGGACTTCGGGATAACAAATATCAACAACTTAAAAAGTCATCTATATGCAGCACTTCGTGGAATGATATAGTTCCAAAAAAAAACTATTTTTTCTTTTGCCACAAAGACTTTTCACTATCAAATGAATACAATCAAGCAATATCAGTAGTTGAAATTTTCTCTCGTTATGTCTCAGGTATTCAAACGAAGAGAGATTCTGTGGCTATTGCATATTCCAAGGAAGAAATAATTAAAACCCTACAAGATTTACTGGAATTAGAATGTGAAGAATTCAGAAGGAAATATAATGTTGGAAGTGATGGAACTGATTGGTCTATTTTCTCTGCAAAACAAAATGTAAAAGACTTCCGCCCACATTGCGATTATATTACTGGCATTACTTATCGCCCATTCGACAATAGATATACATGGTTTACTAATCGTTCGAGAGCCTTTCTGGGAAGACCAAGATATGAAATTATGCAAAATTTAATAGATACGAATCTTGCCTTAATTTTTGAACGCTGTCCTCCTGAACAACATAACTACTCATTTGTTACTAATCAGATTACTGATTTGCATTCTCTTGGCACAGCATATTGCAATGCTTATACAGCCCCTTTATATTTTTATTCTGACTCCGATGACATTCAAAAGTCAATTCTGAAAAACAAGCGTAATCCCAATCTCTCTCAGGATTTCCTTGACGACATAACTGAAAAACTTGACTACCTTCCAACAACAGAAGCGATTTTTTACTACATTTACGCTGTCCTTCATTCTCCCACTTACCGCGATCGCTACGCCGAATTCCTTAAAATCGACTTCCCCCGCGTCCCTCTCACCAGTAACGACAAACTCTTTCGCCAACTAGCAGACTACGGCGAACAGTTAGTTCAACTTCACTTGATGACATCTCCCAAACTCGACGACCTTATTACTGAGTTTGTAGAAGGAACAGGAGAACGTACAGTCGCACCAGCACACCCCAAATACCAAAACGGTACAGTCCAAATCAACAAAAACGGCGACAAGTTTACTGGAGTTCCTGAAGAAGTTTGGAATTTTTATGTTGGTGGTTATCAACCTTGTCAAAAATGGCTCAAGGATCGCAAAGGTCGCACTCTGAGCGATGAAGATATTCTGCATTATCAAAAAATTGTTGTTTCTCTCAAAGAAACGATTGAATTAATGACAAAAATTGACCAAGCTATTCCTAATTTTCCTATTCAATAAACTTCATCATGAGTACCAACATCCAATAAAACTATGAGTGTTTCACCGCTTTCTTCATCTGTTTCAATAGCAAAGACAATACGACAGTCATATCCACAAGAACAAGATAATAAACCTGATAATTTTCCTTCTAGCTTATGAGTACCCAGAGATGGATTAAATATTTCATTAGACAACTCGGCAATTGTTTCCTCAATCCGTGCTTGCAACTGTGTATTACGGCGGGCAAATTTGCGGAATGCTCTCTTAAATTTACTAGAGACAATTATTTTGCTCATTCGTCAGACTGGAGAGATTCTCGAAGAGATGCGATCGCTTCATTGGCAGTTTGCGCCTTTAGCTTACCCGCTCTAAATTCAGCAAGAGTTGCTGCTGCATCGGTCGCAATTTCATCCCTGCGTCGCTCTATCATCCGACGTTGTAGGATTTGGATCAACATTTCTTGCTGTTCCAGTGGCAAATCCATTGCTTCATCCAAAACTTTATCTAGGCTCATCATTACATCTACTTAAAACTGTACCTGCTATTAATCATAACAGTATCAATATCAAAGAATTGCTTTTAAGAAAAAATCAAATCAACTTCAGAAAATTTTCTTGAATAATTTTAGATTTTGGATGACTTATAAAAATCAAAGAATTTAAAAACAAAATATTATTATTAGACAATCTTTTATGCTAGAAACTGTCATCTCCGACCTAATCCGTAAACAACGCCCTTACTACCTACTTCAAGGAAATCCCATTAAAGGAGTTGACAATCAATACTGGCTAGTTTTTCAACACCGCGATGCTGATAATCTCCTCAAAAATATTGTCAGTTTCCTAAGTTTCCAAACACACTCTACCTATAAATTAATTCGGATAGATCTCAATACTGCTCATATATTTGAATACATCCCCAAACAAGAAGGCAATCTGCCTAATGCTACTCTATTACGCACTAGCAAACTAACAGTTATCGAACAATTTATCCAGTTAGAAAATGCAGTTAAAGAAGAAGCATTACTAGCAGGAAGTTTTTTAGAATTAGAAACCAAAATTCGTCGCCGTCGCCGATTTAATTTACCAGATGATATTGACAAATATCACCAATTTATCACTGCTTATTTAGAACGCACTAAATTCTATCGTCGCTCTACTGCTTACTTTGAAAGTGGCGTACTGAAACTCTACTCTGAACCCCTGCAAAACATTGTTAAAAATGAAGGGGAAATCCGCCTGTTGATGGATTGGCAAGGGTTTACTAATAATCGAGATCTCAAAGAATTACAGAAACTACACGACTCAGAATATCGAACCGAATACATTCGTCGTACCCTCCAAGAATTCCTTGCAGGTTTAGAAGATAGCTCTTTCTCTAGCACTGAAATTCTCGCCGAACTAGTGAGATTGGGTACTCTGAAGATCAAGCTAGTCAAGATGGAAGAAAGACGGGCTATCTATCACAAGAAAACTGGTATCTTGAGCGATCGCCTGGACAACCATATTCTCCATGAAGGCTCGGATAACTTTACTCGCGCTGCCCATTCGAGGAATGCTGAGAGCGTTACCTTCCTCTATTATTCAGACCCTATAGACTTAGACGCTATCAAAGAAAGCATCATTGAATTTGATGAGGAATGGCAAGACAAAGAACTAACCTTTGACCTCAGCCAAGAATTTTTAGCGCAAATAATCGCCGAACGCGATCGCCGTATCCAGTTAAAGCAACCAGTTATTGAATCTATTACTCCTGACGAGTTCCCCAATGGAGAAATCACTCCAGTTGAAATTACAGGCAGTAACCTAGACCAAGTTGAAACCATTGAAGTTGCCGATGATGAATTAGTTAAAGTTACCATCGATAGTCGAGAACCAGAACGCATTATCGGTCAAGTTGAAGTATATCCCGATCATCCATCAACTTCGCTGAAGAATTTCAGAGTTAAAGCCACTACAGGAACATATAACATAACTCCAGAAAAGCCCGTTTCTGTAAGCTCAGACCTAATTATTCCCGACTTTCCCGAAATTGAAGGCTTTAAGCAAGCCGTAGCCCTGATTTTGGCAGGAAAACACGGGCAACCTCAAGACTTCCTCTACTGGCTGGCAATGGAACGTCCTCACCTACTTCGAGTCCAACAGAGCGACACACTAGATGAATTTGTCTACCAAGGGATTTTATTCGAGCATCAAAAATCAGGCGCGCAGCACTGTCTTAGAGTCATGCAGGATTTTGGCGTAGCGGTTTGTGCTGATGCTGTGGGATTGGGAAAAACCAGATTAGCTGCTGCGGTGGCTAAACTCTATCGTAATGAAAAAGGTCAAGCTAAGGTTGCCATTATTGCTGCCAAAAAGTTATTTCCTAACTGGGAAAGGGAAATGACCGAACTTGGCTTTAAAGGGGGCGATTATGAACTTTATAATAAAAACTTGATGAGTCTCAAAGGCAACCGATTTCTAGATGACTTTAATCGCTATGGTGGTGCAGATCTGATCGTTATTGATGAAGCTCACGAAGGCATTCGCAATTATCGAAATCGCATTCATCAAATTTGTTTGCAGATTCAACAGAGCGATCGCACCTCTGAAAGAGAAAGACATTTTCTACTGCTGACAGCTACTCCTTGGAACAACCGCCGCGAGGATATCTATAATATTCTCTCCCCATTTCTTTCTCGTCCAGAAGGATTCCAAGATTTAGATTTTCCCCCAGAAGTAGCATTGTGGTTCGAGCGTCGAGATGCAGGAGTCGAAAACTTTACCGACAATACCAATTTATTTCGACGCACCTATCGAGAGTTATTTCTCCAACGCACCAGACAGATGCTTAGAGAAGCTACTCCAGATCTCAATCTCTATGCCAAACGAGTAGCTCAATGGTTGCCCGTAGTATTTGAATCAGATACAGAGCAAGCATTAGACCAAATCTTCACTCAGTTTGAAACTAACCTCTATATTCCTTCGGCTGACCCGATACGTTATCTCAAGGGCAGTACCGAACAGCGATCGCTTCTCGCCAACCAGCGTCGCTTTTTCCTACAACGGGCTGAGTCGAGTATGTATGCACTGGGTCGCACGATTAAGAACTTTAGCGATCGCATTGCTTTGGTTAAATACAGATTAGCAATGGTTTCTCCTGATGCAGATGGACTCAAAGAATTCTTGTTGCTGCATTACGAATTTGTGTCTAAGAAAAAAGATAAATCATTAGATGTCTTAGATCTAAGCGATGACTGGGATGAAGATTATTTAGAAGATGAAGAAGACGAAGACGAGGAAGAAACCAATGAGAAGAAAGAGGAAAAACGTCAACAGCTACGCAAATCCATAGATCTTGCTACCAATGCTCTGCGAGAAGATCCAGCTATAGCCAAACAAATTTACTACCAAATTATGGCTGACTGTGACAGCGACTTAGCTCAACTCAAACAGATTCAAAAACTACTAGCGGATGAATTTGTCAAAGACCACAAACGCGAACAAGTTACCCAGAAAGTCAGAGAAATCGTTAGTCAGGGTCATAAAGTTCTCTTGATTTCGACCTTTTCAGATACGGTAATAGATTACTACCGCTACATGGCAAAAGATAATGCGATCGCCGACTGTGGGATTGGCATGGTGATTGGTTCTAATAAACTTTACTACAACAGCGATTTAGACTATCCAATCAAAGTTAGTCCTAATAATGCGGTCAAAGGAACTAATCAAAAACCTGGATTAAAGCGACAGCAAATATTTCGCTTGTTTGCCCCTGCTGCTACTTGTAGAAATCCTACCGAACGTCCACAGCCAGAAGAAGAGATCTCAGTTTTAATCGGTTCAGAAACTCTCTCAGTCGGTCAAAATCTTCAAGATGCCGATTACTTGATTAACATCGATTTGCCTTGGAATCCAATGATCCTAGAGCAGCGTATTGGTCGCATTGACCGTCCCAAGCAACATCGAGTTGAGAATATTTATATTTACTACGCCAATAGCGAAAGTCAATTACTCAGACAAGCCAGTCGTCTATCTAATCTAAACAAAAAACTGGTCGGCGATCTAGTTGAAGAAAGTGGCGCAATTCGCAACATTGAGCGAATCGATACTCTAGGAGCTTCAATCTATGGCGATACTCTCTTTGATGATGAAATTTTGCCTGGATATATCGATTTCATTCACAGTTTAACTAAAGCCCGATCCTTGGAGCAAAGCAGTTTACAAGAAGATACTTATCAGAAACAGGAAACTAACCGCGACCTCTACACTCAAAATGAAATCTTGCATAGCGAAGAACTCAGAAAACTAATTGAGGAATTAGGATTCGATTACCAAGCCAATCCCATTGCTGTCGGACATCGTACCAACGACCCCAATGAACCTACTTATCTTGTGGCACTGACCTTGGAATACTTCGGACCAAATGGCGAACCGATTCCCGACCAAAAACAAACAATTTACTGGAACGATCTCGCACAAGAAAATGATGGCTACGGAATAGCGGTTTCTTCAGCATTTAAAACCCCAGCAGCAGGTGAGGTAGTTTCGGCAAAAAAAATCCTAACTATTACTCATTCTTTGTACGAACAACTGGTGAAACTCAAGCAACAGCGTTATTCCGAATTAGAACAACCAGAAACTTTAGAAAACATCAACTTAACTTCTGAGCGGATTAGTAAAATCCAGAAGCGAATTATGGCAATGGATAGTTTTCCGTCTGGAATCAACCGTAAAACCGTCAAAGATACTTTGAAGAAACTTAATTCTGGAAAGGAGCAAAAGAAAGTCCAAAAACTGCTGCGAGATTGCACCGATGGCGATAAAAGTCAGCTAAACGATGGTGAGTTTATCGAGCAGCTAGTTAATGACACAGAGATTCTTAATTTACTAAATCTTGAAGGGATTAAACCTACCAGCTTGAAAGCTTCTTTATCAGCTTTGCTTTTGAGAACGGAAGTAAAGTAGCAATATGCCCTAAAGGATTCCCTAAAGGGTACACCTTCGGATAAGCTTCGCGTCACAATTAATGGTGGTGCAACTTTTTTGTGTTTAGAGGTTTAATCCGAACTCATATTTATTGATGAATAGCCCAATCACTAAGTCATGCATTTCTTCAGTCTTAGAAAAGCAAATTGTCCTTCTTTGTAACCTTTTAATTCTCGTCCTTAATCGAATATGTTTTTGTTCTATTCTTTGAGTTTTCTTTTTACCAATTTCATGTTTATCTTCAGGCAAATGTCTTCGATATGCTCCCAATCCATCTGTACAATAATGCTTGATTCCGAAAGGTTCTAATAGTTTCTTGAGTTTGAGAAATACCTCATCTTTTCGACGACCAAATACATAAGCTAAGACTTGTCCTGTCAGTCTATCAATGGCATGCCATAACCACCTTTGATTCTTCTTTTTGCCTACAAAGCTCCATATGCGAAGCGGTATCCTTTAGGACATTTCGTCTAATTCTGTATCTTCAATCCCTTTTACTGATGTGGAATTTGCAACATTACCCGCATTTGCGATCGGGTTTTCAAAAAGTTTTAAAATCGCCAACTAATTTAAAACCTGAACTTGCGTTTAAATTAGTTAGTTTGGGTTTAGTTAATGTAGAAAGAGATAAAGCAACTGTCAGTTGTGGTCTATATCTAAAATACTTTAGCTTAACTATGGTTTCAGAATACTGATTTACGTCCTATAACTCCACCTATAGGATCTACAAATTTCTGTTTCAAACAGGTTGGACTTCGCCAAAATCATCGCCCCTCAAAATAGAAAAGTACCGTTTGAGCTTTTGCTTCAGTTCAGAATTGAATTTTGAAAGAAGATTTTTATCCGAGTTTAGCCAATTTTCATCTGTATCCATGCCTCCCCCTGATGTATAAACATTCTCTTTATTGGGGGGTGTGGATACGATATCTACAGGGGGGTCAATGCCATATTGCACCTGCATCATAGCTTGATGCTCCCTGTTCTTTTCTTGCTGTTCGAGTTCTCTTTTCGCCTTCTCTTCTCGCTGCTTGATTCGGTACTGCAAAACTTCAATCGCAAAAATAGTATCCTCTTTTGCTAAGGAGTAATATCTAACTTGTTCTCCTCGCTTGCCCTTCTTGTTTGAAACCGTCTTTAGTCCCAACTGACCGATTAATACTCCCACCAACCACATTGGTTTACAGTTTTCGGGAACAGTAAGATTCAAGATAGCTTTAAGATGAACTCTAGAGGCATTAGCAGCTTCGGCAATTTTCTTTACATCAGGGTCAGCAGCACAGATTTCCTCTCCTGACATCAAGCGAGTAACTAACTTAGGTAAACCCAAATTATAACGAGCCAGCCATAAACTTGAGTAATTATGCCAGTCCATACACAAAGGTAAATTATCCCTTTCCTTCAAATCTTTATCGCTTACTATTTGGGGAGGTGCGGGATATTCTCGATTAGTTTCGGGGTCAACAATTTTATCTTCTGAGTTAGCTAAAAGAGATTCCAAAGCTATAAATTGACCGATTAAACTACCTTGTTTATCCTTTTTAACTAACTCATCCGTAACAGCCATGCCGTAATCGCGCTTAATGCGATATTTTTCACATTCAACAATTTCCTCTGGCTCAAGATAATCTTTAGCTTGACGGCTTAAATATTCCTGTTTGCTAATATCGGTGGCATTAACTACTGCTAGTTGATGAACATTATTTAAATAACGTCCAGCTTCGAGCATTTTGTTTTTAATTTTTACATCACCTTCTGACTCTTTGATAGTAATTTTATAAGCCATCTCTTCGAGTAAAATCAGAAGATCGTCCCGCAGATTATTAATCGAATAGTTCCGTTGAGCTTCAATTTCACAATAAGCATTTAACGCCCAATCCTTTTCCGCTCCTCTTTGACCACTTTTCTTATTAATACGAATTAAAAAAGCTGTCATTTGATTGAGTTGCAGCATACTTTCTTTAATCTTTTCGGCATTAGTTTCTTTGTAGCCAAAAGGAGGGCGGGGAGCGACCCAAATATGCAAAGGTACTTGATGACGGTAACGATGGAGAGCCTGACAGCATTCAGTAGCCGATTGAGATACAGCATGGAAAGCACCAAAGACTGCATCAAAGTGATAGTCGCAGATATCAACTCCCGTACCCAAACTGGGAGAAGCTAAAAGAGCATCGACGTTTTTTACTTCAGTAGAGATATCTTTGATAAATGCCTTGTTCGCACTACTACCGCTATTATCAGCGTGAATTGACCAGATACGTAGTTTGCTACCATTTTGAGAGTTAACCCCTGTTCCTGGCTCAAATAACGCGCGCTCCTCGTCAACAGAGACTGTCATCATAGCTTCTAACTTTTTGATGAACTTTTTCGAGTCAGAAACCACCATGATTTTCTGTCCCATCATCAAGGCAATGGAAATTTTAGCGACTAAGGCACTGCTGTCTTTGTCTTCGTAGAAAAATACTTCTCTTCCAGCCTGTTTGTACTCGTTCTTGATGATGAAAGGAACTTCTCCCTCTGGGCGCATAGCGCGAAAGAAGTCTACGGTGACATCGTTCATGTGTGCGTCGGCTAAAACAACTAGCTTGGCTTTGCCGATGATATATTCCAAAACCTCAAGGATTTCCGCCCGATGTTCTTTACAGGTCTTGCTGTGAAGCAGGTGAGCGAGATTCTGACAGGCTTCGTCAACGAACACGCAATCGTATTCGTTGAACTGAGTTTGCAGCTTGTAGAGGCTATCTACAGTAATGGAAAGACTTAGTGCCTTAGCCAATTGACCCTGAGAGATTTCCGAGTACATCTGGGTGAATAATCGCTCGGAGAGATTCTTCATCAGATTGACTCGATGACCGACATTAAGAAATCTCGCACGAGGATGCTCTCTACGAAGTTTTGCTAGCAATTCCGTCTTACCAGTTCCCATTCCACTTTCTATCGCTATTAGACCCTGTTCTGGGAGTCTGAGGGCATCGCTGAGGTATTGGGTGTTGAGTAGAACGTTAGCAGGATATTTTTTACTCAGTCCCCAGGTTTTTTTTCGAGACTTCCTGAGATAGTCTTTGAGGGTTAAAGCGCGGTCTAGAATTTTGGCAATGAGAGACAAAGCTCGTTTGCCGTTGGCAGTTACAAAATCATCAACCCCTTTTTCTGAACCTTCAGGCAAAGATGCGATGGAACAGGATGCCCCCGCAGCTTCGATTACTTTTCCAGTCAGAACGCTTGCTAGATGAACTGCATGGCGAGTGCTGGGCTTTTCATCGTTGTCGAAGAGGATAATAAATTTGCGCCCCGAACTTACCATCGGCACAAGATCTGGATGCAGATAATCTATGCCAGTCTCTTGGTTTTTGACTCGACCCATCCAAATACCAGGAAGGGCGATCGCTACAAAACCAAGAGAAAGCAGACAAGCAGCTTTTTTTTCTCCTTCGGTGAGGAGGATGGGTATTTCGGGATGTTTTGCTACCCACGACCAAAAGCAATAGTCATCTCTTGGTTCGGGATCTGGTTGTAAGGATAATTGCAGATTAGCTGGGAGAAAAGGAGCGGGTTTGACTCCACCTCTAAGGCAATCTGAGAGGGAACGTTTTTGTCCTGTGGAGGTTAGGGAATAGCCCTTGGAGCTTGGTGGATTTTTATCGGCTAGTCTCAGAGACAGAGGAGAACGATAGCGAGAAATGCGGTAACGCTTGGCTACTTTGTCCCAGATGTGATTCGGAACGTCAAAGTAGGTGGGGTGACTCTCGCTTTTTGGCGGAGACTCGTATTTGATTGTTTTTCCATCCCCGTCAATACGGGGAAGATCTGGTTTAAATCGTCCGTAGTCCCATTTCTGCCAGTTGTTCTGGGGGTCTAAGCCAGAAATCCAATAGCCACCAGTTTCGGTGTGAGCATAGCGATGTAGCCATTTGTCTCGCACTCGACCATCGTTACGACGTTCGGAATTGGGTAGGAAGCAGAAAAGGTGGTTCTGGGGTTCTGTACCAGAGAGCGAAAGTAGGTTGAGAGCGGTTAGGCGATCGTCAACTGAACTTTCGCGCCACTCTGTTAGGTGATTGGGTTGGATCGAATCAGAAGAATTGTTTTCAGCATTATCAAAAGCTTTTTTCTCTGACATAAAGCTCTTTATCCTTCGTGTGGTGGAGTTCGCGCTTTATCATGCCAGATTAATTAAAACGGTTTTTGAAAACGGATTAGTCTTATCAGACTAATTAAGGAGTGTACTCAAACCTGAAATCATTGATATATATAGGTTTCAAAAACGAGTCGTCCTGGGATACTAGAGGTTTCGTCCTG
>DATNPK010000116.1 GCA_036703275.1 Coleofasciculaceae cyanobacterium
CCGGGCAGCCGGTGGATAGCGTGACCATACTTTTCGCGGGTACTATAGGAGTGAGTGCTGGGTTTCCTATTAAAGAGACCTTGACCGATTCTAATGGCTCATATGAACTTGTAGTCGATGTACCGAGAAAGTATCATTCACCTGGTATAAGCCTATCGCTTAGAATGGAGTCACTTCGTAGCAGGTATAGCACTCAGAATCGGCTCATTTATGAAAACGGAGTCCAAAAGGGCAGCTGTTGTTTTGTAGCCATGGGCGGAAAGACCAAGTACGACTTCGTACTGTTGCCCAAATAATTTATGATCCACCACCAAACCTTCCTCTATGCACTGCTTCCCGATCTAACGCTACTTCCAAACTTGTTAGCCAGAGAAGCCCCTAAGGCTTAAAAAAGAATTGCTAACCGCATTTCCTGGGGTAATCTTTTATCACGAACGTGAAGGCTATGCCTTCTAAGTCCGTATTACAACAAAACTATTTTTTATGAAAAGCTTATCAATCCGTAGGACAGGTATTGTTTCCTTTCTTTTCTTATCCCTGGCCTTCTCTAACACTATTGGATGTATTCGTGAGGATCGTACTACCATTGTCTATGGAAGGGTCATTGACGAAGCTCGTCAACCAGTAGATAGTATATTAGTTAGAATGTATTCAGCCGGATTTGCCAAACCAGGCCTTCCATTAGGTCATACGCATACCGATAAAGACGGGAATTATACCTTAGTTATAGATGTCCCTAAAGGTTATAACAGTACTACTGTATATATCCCAGAAAATATTAATACAAAGTTCAGTGAAAACTATAAAGATTATCTAGTATATCAGGATGGGCAGCAATTAGGGAATTGCTGTGGGGCTTCTATTGGTAAAAAAACCAATTATGATTTTTTATTACTATCTAAATAACTCCACCCAATCTCTATTTTTATGCACAAAACTTTTATGAGTAAAAGCCTCATTTACTCAAGATTAGCCTTCTTGCTAATTACAGCAGCACTCCTCTCCGAAAGCTGCCACAACAATGAGCCTGCTCGGCTAACGAGGGTTTATGGTAAGGTTACCGACCAGGCCGGGCAGCCGGTGGATAGCGTGACCATACTCTTCGCTGGTACCGTAGGGGTGACCGGTGGGTTTCCTATTAAAGAAACCTTGACCGATTCTAATGGTTCATATGAACTTGTGGTTGATGTGCCAAGAAGGTATCATTCTCCTAGTATTAATCTGTCGTTTGAGCGGCAGGAATTGCTTGATAAGTATTTAAAATACCTTGTATACGAAAACGGTGTCCAGAAGGGCAGCTGCTGTTTTGTAGTCATGGGCGGAAAGACTAAGTATGACTTCGTACTTTTGCCCAAATAATTTATGATCCACCACCAAACCTTCCTTTATGCACTGCTTCCCGATCCAACGCTACTTCCACTTGTTAGCCAGAGAAGCCCCTAAGGCTTAAAAAAGAGAAGTGCTAACCGCATTTCCTGGGATATTCTTCTTTATCCCGAACATAAAAGCTATGCCTTCTAAGTCCGTATTACAACAAAACTATTTCTTATGAAAAGCTTATCAATCCGGTGGTCGGGCGTTCTCTCCTTTCTTTTCTTATCCCTCGCTTTCTCTAATACTAGCGGCTGTATCCGCAAGTTAGATCGAACTACTGTTGTCTATGGACGAGTCACCGACCAGACCGGGCAGCCGGTGGATAGTGTGACCATATTGTTTACTGGACTTATTGGGGTGAGTGGTGGGGTTCCTATTAAAGAGACCTTGACCGATTCTAATGGATCATATGAACTAGTAGTTGATGTGCCGAGAAGGTATCATTCTGCTAGTATTGCATCGTCGCTGAACTTTGAGTCACTTAGTAGCAAGTATAGCTCTCAGAATCGGCTCATTTATGAAAACGGAGTCCAAAAGGGCAGCTGTTGTTTTGTAGCCATGGGCGGAAAGACCAAGTACGACTTCGTACTGTTGCCCAAGTAACTCCACTCAACCTCTATTTTTATGCACAAAACTTTTATGAGTAAAAGCCTCATTTACTCAAGATTGGCCTTCTTGCTAATTATAGCAGTATTCCTCTCCGAAAGCTGCCGCAATAATGAGCCTGCTCGGCTAACGAGGGTTTATGGCAAGGTCACCGATCAGGCCGGGCAGCCGGTGGATAGCGTGACCATACTTTTCGCGGGTACTATAGGAGTGAGTGCTGGGTTTCCTATTAAAGAGACCTTGACCGATTCTAATGGCTCATATGAACTTGTAGTCGATGTACCGAGAAAGTATCATTCAC